>DATCXE010000299.1:0-5111 GCA_036565985.1 Bradyrhizobium sp. | reverse complement strand
TGGCTACAACCGCTCCTCGACCGTACGCGAGCCCGGCGAATATGCCGTGCGCGGCGGCATCCTCGACCTGTTTCCGGCCGGACTCGACCAGCCGGTACGGTTCGATTTCTTCGGAGACTCTTTGGAGTCGATCCGCACGTTCGATGCTGAAACCCAGCGCACGCTGCTCGACATGCGCGCGCTCGATCTGGTTCCGGTTTCGGAATTCCAGCTCGTCACCGAAACCATCCGCCGCTTCCGCATGGGCTATGTCGCGACCTTCGGCGCGCCGCAGCGCGACGACCTGCTCTATGAAGCCGTCAGCGAAGGCCGCCGCCATCCTGGCATGGAGCATTGGCTGCCGCTGTTCCAGGAGCGGATGGACACGCTGTTCGACTATCTCGACGGCGCGCCGGTTGCGATCGAGCCGCAGGGCGAGGACGCCGCCCGCGAGCGCTTCAAGCAGATCGCC
This sequence comes from Bradyrhizobium sp., assembly GCA_036565985.1. Taxonomy (GTDB): domain Bacteria; phylum Pseudomonadota; class Alphaproteobacteria; order Rhizobiales; family Xanthobacteraceae; genus Bradyrhizobium. The sequence goes on along the minus strand of DATCXE010000299.1, from coordinate 4,660 downwards.
GACTATTACGAGGCGAGGCGCGAGGCGCTGGAACATCCAGGCTCCGGCGCGATCTACAAGCCCTTGCCGCCGGACCGGCTGTATCTGACGGAAGCGGAGTGGACCGAACGCCTGAACGAGGCCGCCTTGGCGCGGCTGACACCGTTTGCGGTGCCTGACGGCAGCGCCGACGTGTTCGACGCCGGCGCACGGCAGGGCCGCAACTTCACGCCAGAGCGCGCCGATGCCACGGTGAACGTATTCGAGGCCGTGGTGGCGCATGTGCAGGCCGTGCAGGCGCAGCGCAAGAAGGTGGTAATTACGCTGTGGAGCGAAGGCTCCCGCGACCGCATGGCCAGCATGCTGCGGGATCACAAGCTTTCCAACCTCACCAGCGTCAACACCTGGCGCACGGTGCAGGCCACGCCGCGCAACGAGGCGATGCTGGCCGTCGTCGGCATGGAAAGCGGTTTTGAGACCGATGAATTCGCTGTCATCAGCGAACAGGACATCCTCGGCGATCGCCTGGTGCGACCGCGCAAGGCGAGCCGCAAGCTCGACAACTTCATCTCCGAAGTCACCAGCCTCGCGACCGGCGATCTCGTCGTCCATGTCGAGCACGGCATCGGGCGCTTTGTCGGCTTGCAGACGATCGAGGTGGGCGGCGCGCCGCATGACTGCCTCGAACTGCATTATGCCGCCGAAACAAAACTGTTCCTGCCGGTCGAAAACATCGAGCTGCTGTCGCGCTACGGCTCCGATCACGCCAATGTCGAGCTCGACAGGTTGGGCGGCGGGGGCTGGCAGGCGCGCAAGGCCAAGCTGAAGAACCGCATCCGCGAGATTGCGGGCGAACTGATCAAGATCGCGGCCGAACGGCACCTGCACGAAGCGCCGAAAATGCCGGTGCAGCCGCACGTCTACGACGAGTTCTGCGCGCGCTTCCCCTATGAGGAAACCGAGGACCAGCTGGGCGCGATCACTTCGACCTTGAAGGACCTTGAAAGCGGCCGTCCCATGGACCGGCTGATCTGCGGCGACGTCGGCTTCGGCAAGACCGAGGTGGCGCTGCGCGCGGCGTTTGCGGTGGCGCTCGACGGCAAGCAGGTCGCTGTCGTGGTGCCGACCACGCTGCTGGCGCGGCAACACAGCAAGAATTTCGCCGAACGCTTCCGCGGCTTCCCGGTCAACGTCGCGCAGGCCTCGCGCCTGATCCCGGCCAAGGAGCTGACGCAGGTCAAGAAGGGGTTGACCGACGGCAATGTCGATATTGTAGTTGGCACCCACGCGCTGCTCGGCAAGTCGATCAAGTTCAGGGACCTGGGCCTTCTGATCGTCGACGAGGAACAGCACTTTGGCGTCAGCCACAAGGAGCGGCTGAAGCAACTTCGTGCCCAGGTGCACGTGCTGACGCTCAGCGCCACGCCGATCCCGCGGACGCTGCAACTCGCGCTAACCGGCGTGCGCGACCTCTCGATCATCGCCTCGCCACCGGTCGACCGGCTGGCGGTGCGGACCTTCGTGGCGCCGCACGATCCCTTGATGATCCGCGAGGCGCTGCTGCGCGAACGCTACCGCGGCGGCCAGGCGTTCTACGTGGTGCCGCGGATCGAGGATCTCGCCAGCGTCAAGGATTTCCTCGACAAGAACGTGCCGGAGATGAAGGTCGCGGTCGCGCACGGCCAGATGCCGCCGACCGTGATCGAGGACATTATGTCGGCGTTCTACGACGGCAAGTACGACATCCTGCTCTCGACCACCATCATCGAGTCCGGGCTCGATATTCCCACGGCCAATACGCTGATCGTGCATCGCGCCGACATGTTCGGGCTGGCGCAGCTCTATCAGTTGCGCGGACGGGTCGGTCGCTCCAAGCTGCGCGCCTACGCGCTGTTCACGCTGCCTGCGCAGCAGAAGATCACCGCCCAGGCCGAGCGGCGGCTGAAGGTGCTGCAGTCGCTGGAAACGCTGGGGGCAGGCTTTCAGTTGGCATCGCACGACCTCGACATCCGCGGCGCCGGCAATCTGCTCGGCGAGGAGCAATCTGGCCACATCAAGGAAGTCGGCTTCGAGCTTTATCAATCGATGCTGGAGGAGGCGATCCTCAACCTCAAGGCCGGCGTGGCGGAGCCGGCCGCAGACCGGTGGTCGCCGCAGATCACCATCGGCATGCCGGTGCTGATACCGGAGGACTACGTCAACGATCTCGCGGTGCGGCTATCGCTCTATAGAAGGCTCGCCGATCTCGAGACCGACGAGGAGATCGACAATTTCGCCGCCGAGATGCGCGACCGCTTCGGCGTGCTGCCCGACGAGGTCCGCTATCTGTTCAAGGTCGCCGCGATCAAGGCCTATTGCCGACGCGCCAACGTCGAGAAGGTCGATGCCGGGCCAAAGGGCGCGGTCATCACCTTCCGCGAGAACAAGTTCGCGCAGCCGGACCGGCTGGTGTACTTCATCCGCCAGCATGGCCAGGCCGCGAAGGTGCGTCCCGACATGAAGGTCGTGTTCCTGCAGGAATGGAAGACGCCGGAAGAGCGCCTGCTGGGCACGACCGAGATCCTGCGGCAACTCGCCAATCTCGCCGAGAGCAAGAAGGCTGCGTAGCGCGAGGCCATCTACGTCATTGCCTGCGACAAACGCGTAGCGTTTGCGCACGGGAGCGAAAGCGACGAAGCAATCCATACATGCTTTGCGGTTGCTTCGGTTCGCTCGCAGCAGCAAAACAGCCGCCAGCGTTGCCGCCGACGGCTGCCTTCAATTAAAGAGCAATTCGAGCCTACTTCGGGTACTTGAATTCCGGCGCGGCCTTCAGCGCCTCCTTGGTGGTGTTCATCGTCGCCACCCATTTGTCGTTCTTGGTGTCGCGCTTCACGCTCACGGACGACGGCGATACCGCAACGTAGTGTTCGCCCATGCCGAGGAAGCCGCCGACCGACAGGATCAGGGCGTCGACCTGATTGCCCTTCAGAGCGATGTCGGTGATTTCGCCGACCGACTCTTCCTTCTGGTTATAGACGTTCAGGCCCTTCAGTTTCGAAGAGAACATTTCGTCCTTCGACACCGTCGAGAATTTCGCTTCCGCCGGCGCGGTGCCAACGGTCTTTGCTTCCTGCGCGAATGCCGGGCTTGCAAGCATCGCGAGCGAGGTGGTGATCAGTGCAATTTTCTTCATTTCGTCCTCCAGTGCAGAATTGCTGATCTACAATGCGGGACGAGAATGGTTGTTCCTGTCAGGTCGCAGGGAACAATTACGAGGCGGCGCGTTGCGCGCCTTCCTCAAGCCGCGAGCGCAGCGATTTCGCTGAATCGTTCGCCAGCAGCGTGGCGACCGTCACTGTCGGTTCCGTTCGCGCCTCGCGTCTGCCGTGGCTGGTATGGCGCATGACGCTCGACAACCGCCGCGCAATGGAATGCGCCGTCTTCAGGTCGCACTCGGCAAAGGCGACGACGACGGAGCCGTCCTCAAGGGCGGCGCCGAAATCCATCTGCCGCATCAGGCGGCTGATGATCCGTGCGCCGTCGAATTGCGCACGGGGATGTTGGGGATCGAAGGCAAAGCGCGCGACGGACAGTCCGCCGCCACGTTGCTGCGTTTGATAGACGGCGCTGGCGAAATCGCGCTCGAAGGCTTCCGGCGTGAGGAGGCCGGTTCGGGCGTCGATCAGGCCTTCGGCGTCGATCGCCTTCAGCATCCGGCTCAAATGCCCTTCGAAGGCGTGCTGGCGGACCAGCGGCAACGCGGTTGCGGCCACGTGGGCAGGCTCGCCATTGATCATCTCGAGGTTCGGCAGATCGTATGCAGGCAAGAGATCCGAGCCCGTCACCACGACGGGGAGATGGCGGAAACGGGCATCCTCCGCCAGCACCGTGAGGAAGGCGTCGACCACGCGCGAGCCGAAACCCTCGGCGACGACGATGCCATCGATGTCTCTGACGTTGAGATGCTTCGCCGCGGCTTCGATCGAGAGCGCGCCGACGACGCCGGTGCACTCGCCAAGCGCGACGGACAGCGCAGGATAGGCGCTGCCACGGCCGATCAGCAGCACGGTGGCGTCGCGGGCGGGATTGATCTGCGACAGCGCGATCGGCACCGACGGTACCAGCCGGCGCATGACGGTGGCATGCAGCGTCCGGACGCGAAGCGCGGCGCGCAAGCGGGCCACAAGCCGGTCGGAACGGGCCGGGCTTTGCAACAACGGGATCGCGTTATCGGGAAGCGGGATCTGCGGATCGATGGCAATCAGCGGCACGTAGGGCTGGCGCGTTGCGATCGATGCTGCCAGCGCCGCAAGTCCGCCTTCATCGACGTCGGACGTCGCGGCCACCACGGCGGTGGGCTGCATCTGCTCGACCGCGCGTGCGGCGTCGATCCATGGGCTCTCGACGATTGGAAACAGCTTGGCGACATCGAGCGCGGACGCGAAGGACGGCTTCCTTGCGGTTGATACGACGAGGATCGGACCTTGCTGGGACATCTGGCTACTCGGATCGGCGCTGATAGAGTTCGCGATCCTAGTTTGCCGGACTTAATGCAGCGTCAACGGCGCGCCGCTCCCGACGCGCTCAAGGGGTGTTGCTTCGGTCGCGAAATGCTTCCACCATCAAGGGGTTAAGGCCGAGTTCTGTCAGCGCGTCGCGGGCGCGCGCGTTGTCCACGGCACGGCCCGCGAGCCGGTGG
>DATCXE010000291.1:0-7594 GCA_036565985.1 Bradyrhizobium sp. | reverse complement strand
GGCAGCCGGCTGCCGATGGCACCTATGAAGGCCGTGACCGCAAGACTGGTGCGGCGAAGTGGACCGGCACAGGTGTCGACCTGATCTTCGGTTCGCACTCGCAGCTCCGTGCCTTCGCGGAAGTCTATGCGTGCATGGACTCAAAGGAGAAGTTCGCCAGGGATTTCGTGGCGGCGTGGACCAAGGTGATGAACCACGATCGCTTCGACCTCGCCTGATACCGGCGGAAAAACCAGATCGAAAAACAAAAAGGGCGGCCGCGAGGCCGCCCTTTTCACGTCAGGCAGCGATCAGACGCCGAGCGTGCCGGCCTTCGCCGCGGCATAACGCTCCGCAATCTTGTTCCAGTTCACCGTGTTCCACCACGCCTTGAGATAATCCGCGCGGCGGTTCTGGTAGTTGAGATAATAGGCGTGCTCCCAGACGTCGTTGCCCATCAGGGCACGCTTGCCGTCCATGATCGGACTGTCCTGGTTCGGACGGGTCTCGATCGCGAGCTTGCCGTCCTTGCTGACGGTCACGAATACCCAGCCGGAGCCGAACTGGCGCCCACCCGCGGCGTTGAAGTCGTTCTGGAATTTTTCCATGCCGCCGAGATCGCGGTCGATCGCGGCCAGCACCTCGCCTTCGGGCTTGCCGCCGTTCGGGCCCATGATTTCCCAGAACATGGTGTGGTTGGCATGGCCGCCCAAATTGTTGCGGACGGTGAATTTGATGCCGTCGTCGAGCGCGTTCAGATTGCCGAGCACGTCTTCGATCTTCGCCGTTCCCAGTTGCGCATTGGTCTTGGCGACGTTGTTCATGTTGGCGACATAGGCCGCATGGTGGCGGTCGTGGTGGATTTCCATCGTCTTGGCGTCGATGTGGGGTTCGAAAACATTGAAGGCATAATTCAGCGGCGGCAGCGTAAAGGGACCGGCTGCGGCGGCCGGCGCCGGCGCGGGAGCTGCGGCCTGTGCGAAGACGGTGCGCGGTACCGCTGCCATCGCGGCGATGCCGGTTGCGGCAAACATCAGTTGGCGGCGGGACATGAATGACATCGATTTCTCCTTACCTGTGGTGGAACTGGATACGCCTCTGTGACGCCGCTGGCGCGACAACGCGACAAGATACGGTTGGGATCAAAAAACGGTTCGCCGCGGCTGCGGCAGAATCGCACAAGTGTGACGCGTTCGCGGCATTCTACCCCGGCCAGACAACAAAAAAGGGCGGCCTCTCGGCCGCCCCTTGTTCACATTGTTGCGATGCCTTACTCGCCGGCCGCTTCGCGCTGCGGCGCTTCCGCCTTCTGCTTGGCCTCGAGGTCCTCGCCGGTCTCCTGATCGACCACCTTCATCGACAGCCGCGTCTTGCCGCGGTCGTCGAAGCCGAGCAGCTTGACCTTGACCTTGTCGCCTTCCTTGACGACGTCGGAGGTCTTCTGCACGCGTGCCGAGGCGAGCTGGCTGATGTGGACGAGGCCGTCCTTGGCGCCGAAGAAGTTCACGAAAGCGCCGAACTCCATCACCTTGACCACGGTGCCCTCGTAGATCTGGCCGATCTCCGGATCGGAGGCGATCGACTTGATCCAGTTGACCGCGGCCTTGATCGACTCGCCGTCGGCGGAGGCGACCTTCACGGTGCCGTCGTCCTCGATGTTGACCTTGGCGCCGGTTTTCTCGACGATCTCGCGGATCACCTTGCCGCCGGTGCCGATCACTTCACGGATCTTGTCGGTCGCGATCTTGAAGGTCTCGATGCGCGGCGCGTACTCGCCGAGCTCGGCGCGGGCATTGGTCAATGCCTTCGACATTTCACCGAGGATGTGGATGCGCCCATCCTTGGCCTGGCCGAGGGCGACCTTCATGATCTCCTCGGTGATGCCCTCGATCTTGATGTCCATCTGCAGCGAGGTGATGCCCTGGTCGGTGCCGGCCACCTTGAAGTCCATGTCGCCGAGATGATCCTCGTCGCCGAGAATGTCGGACAGAACCGCAAAGCGCGAACCTTCCAGAATCAGGCCCATCGCGATACCCGCGGTCGGCCGCTTCAAGGGAACGCCCGCATCCATCAGCGCCAGCGAGGCGCCGCACACCGATGCCATCGACGACGAGCCGTTGGATTCGGTGATCTCGGAGACCACGCGCACCGTGTAGGGGAATTCGTGATGCGGCGGCAGGACCGGGTGAATCGCGCGCCAGGCGAGCTTGCCGTGGCCGATCTCGCGGCGCTTGGTGCCGCCGAGGCGTCCGGTTTCACCAACCGAGTAGGGAGGGAAATTGTAGTGCAGCAGGAACGTCTCTTTGTACGTTCCCGACAGCGCGTCGATGTACTGCTCGTCCTCGCCGGTGCCGAGCGTGGTCACGACCATCGCCTGGGTTTCACCGCGGGTGAACAGCGCCGAACCGTGGGCGCGCGGCAGCACGCCGACTTCGGCGACGATGTTGCGCACGGTCTTGGAATCACGGCCGTCGATGCGCTTGCCGGTGTCGAGGATGTTCCAGCGAACGATCTTGGCTTCGAGTTCCTTGAACACGGCGGCGACGCGCAGCTTGTCGTACTTCGGCTCCTGCCCTTCCGGGAAGTAGTGCGCTATCACCTTTTCCTTGGCCTTGCCGACTGCCGCATAGCGATCCTGCTTGACCGGAATGGCGTAGGCGGCGCGCAGGTCCTGCTCGATCAGGCCGAGCATTTCCTTCTCCAGCGCGCTTTCGTCGACGACCTTGACGTCACGCGGTTCCTTGGCGGCCTTCTCGGCCAGTTCGATGATCGCCTTGATCACCGGCTGGAAGTGGCGGTGGCCGAACATCACGGCGCCGAGCATGATGTCTTCGTTCAGCTCTTTCGCTTCCGATTCCACCATCAGCACGGCGTCGGCGGTGCCGGCGACGACCAGGTCGAGCTGAGTCTCGAGCATTTCGTCGAGCGTCGGGTTGAGCACGTATTCGTCGTTGGCGAAGCCGACGCGGGCGGCGCCAATCGGGCCCTTGAAGGGGGCACCGGAAATCGTCAGCGCTGCGGAGGCGGCGACCAGCGCCACGATATCGGGATCGTTCTCCATGTCATGCGACAGCACAGTGACGATGACCTGGGTTTCGTTGCGCCAGCCGTCCACGAACAGCGGGCGGATCGGGCGGTCGATCAGGCGGGAGACCAGCGTCTCCTTTTCGGTCGGACGTCCTTCGCGCTTGAAATAGCCGCCGGGAATGCGGCCCGCGGCATAGGTCTTTTCCTGATAGTCGACGGTCAGCGGCAGGAAGTCGACGCCTTCGCGCGGCGATTTCGCAGCGACGACGGTGGCGAGCACGACGGTCTCGCCATAGGTGGCGAGCACGGCGCCGTCGGCCTGACGGGCGATCTTGCCGGTTTCCAGCTTGAGGGGACGTCCACCCCAGTCGATCTCGACGGAATGCTTATTGAACATAGTGGTTTCTTTCATGGGTTCACGAGAGCGCGGAGCCCAAAAACACAAAGACCATGCGCAAGATGGCGGGACGCTGATCGCAATGGGAGATCAGCATCCGGCGATCCTGCCATGGTCTTTGTCTTTCGGATGGCGTCCATCCTCTCGGCAGTCACGGGCACCTTGCCCTGCCCAGCGGCCGGATTGCTGCTGGACGTTGGTAGGGCATGATCCATTCCGGATGATGCCCTTGCACATGATCGTCTCCGAAAAATTCGGAGTCCGCTTTCCGGAAGATCATGCGAAAACGCGCGCAGATCGCGCGCGTACTCTTCAAATCAACGACGAATGTTATGCTTTTCAAGCAGCGCCTTGTAACGCGCCTCGTCCTTCCGCTTGATGTAATCGAGCAGGGAACGGCGTGTCTGCACGAGCTTCAGGAGCCCGCGGCGTGAATGATGGTCCTTCACGTGGGTCTTGAAGTGGCCCGTGAGATTCGTGATGCGTTCCGACAGGATCGCAACCTGGACCTCGGGCGAGCCGGTGTCGCCGGCTTTGTTGGCATTCGTCTTGATGACTTCCGCTTTGCGTTCGGCGGTAATCGACATCGTCAAACTCTCTCATGGCTGCGACCGGGACTGGCAGTCAGTCCGGTCAGGTTGAACACGCGCTTGGGGATGAGTTCGCCATTGCCAATTTCGGCGAGGGCCAGAAGCCGGCCTGCCACCGTGACATAGACTGTGCCGCTACAATTGGGCGCATCCCGTCCGCGCAACAAAACGGCCTGGCCCCGGTGGAGCCTTGCCGCATCAGCCCGTGTGACGGCCAGTGCCGGGATGTCGTCCAGCGCGGTCTCAACGGGCAAAAGCGCGTCGGCGAGGCTTCCCTCGCCAGACGCGGCTCTATTACACAAAGCCTCCAACTGTTCCAGCGGAATCATGTCCGCCTCGCGGAACGGGCCCACCAAAGTCCGCCGCAGGGCGCAGATATGGCCGAAACAGCCCAAAATCCGGCCGATATCGCGAGCCAGAGCCCGGACATAGGTGCCCTTGCCGCACTCCGCCTCGAACACGGACTGGCCGTTATCGCCGTGTTCCACGAGGGTCAATTCGTGAATCTCGACCGGCCGGGGCTTCAGTTCCACGGTTTCACCGTCGCGCGCCAGGTCATAGGCGCGCTCGCCCTGGACCTTGATCGCCGAATATTGCGGCGGGATCTGCTCGATCAGGCCGGTGAAGCGTGGCAGCAGGGCCCGGATCGCTTCCGCCGAGGGCCGCAGCTCGCTGGTCTGGGTCGCCCGCCCCTCGGTATCGTCGGTGTCGCGCTCCTCGCCCCAGGCGACCGTGAAGCGGTAGCGCTTGCGGCCGTCCATCACGAAGGGAACCGTCTTGGTGGCTTCGCCGAGCGCAATCGGCAGGCCGCCGGAGGCGAGCGGATCGAGCGTGCCGGCATGGCCGGCGCGCTTGGCCTGGAACAGACGCTTGAGCACGGCGACTGCGTGCGTCGAGGTCATGCCGATCGGCTTGTCGAGCACCACCCAGCCATGAACGTCGCGCTTGTCGCGCCGCGGCTGGTTGTTCTGGCGCGGCTGCTTAGCGTGGCGTGGATCGTTGTTGCTGCGGCGCTGATCGTCGTTGCCGGCGTGGCGCTCGCCGTCGCCGGCGCGACGTTTGTCGTCGCCGCGCGATTCACCCGAAAAAATATTTTTTTCGGCGTCGTGCGCTTCGGCAGTTTGCTGCTCGATCGCGCTGTTCGCGGTGGGCATAGTCATCACTTGTCGTCCGAATCGGGTGCGAGGTCTCTTTGCACCGCAGGTGTTCTCAGTAATTTCTCGATCCGTTCCGCTTCATCGAATCGTTCGTCGACGCGAAAGCGAAGGTCAGGGGCAAATTTTAAGTTAACGCGATGCGCGATCTCGCCGCGCAGGAATTTTTTATTGCGCGCGAGCGCCGCGAGCACGACGTCGGTATCGCGGCCGCCGAGCGGCATCACGTAAATCGTCGCGAGTTTCAGGTCCGGCGACATTCGTACCTCGGGAACGGTGATGATGTGGCCCTCGAGGTCGGGGTCGTGCACGTTACCGTGCGACAGAATATCGGCAACGGCATGGCGCACGGTCTCGCCGACGCGCAACTGGCGTTGCGAGCCTCCGGGGGCGGAACCCTTGTTGTGATGGCGGGGCATTTTCGAAAATCCCAATTGTCGTCATCACCCGCGAATGCGGGCGATCCAGTATTCCCTGCCCAAAGCTGATGGCGGCGACCGCCGGATGCCCCGCCGCGGCGGGGCATGACGGTTCGGTTCAATATCCCAGGCTCTTCGTAAGATTTGGACTTACAGAGAGCGCTGGATCGTCTCCACGCGATAACACTCGATAACGTCGCCGACACGCATGTCGCCGTAATTCTCGAACGCCATGCCGCATTCCTGGCCGGATTGCACTTCCTTCACTTCATCCTTGAAGCGCTTCAGCGTCGAGAGCTTGCCCTCATGCACGACGACGTTGTCGCGGATCAGGCGCACGTTGGCGCCGCGTTCCACGGTGCCGTCGGTGACGCGGCAACCGGCGACCTTGCCGACCTTGGAAATGTTGAACACTTCCAGGATCTGGGCGTTGCCGAGCATGGTCTCGCGCAGCGTCGGCGCGAGCAGGCCGGACATCGCCTTTTTGATGTCGTCCACCAGATCGTAGATGATGTTGTAGTAGCGGATCTCGATGCCGTTGCGCTTGGCGGCAGCCGCGGCTTCCTTGTTGGCGCGCACCGAGAAACCGATGATCGCGGCGTTGAAACCTTCCGCCAGCGTGACATCGGATTCCGAGATGCCGCCGACGCCAGCATGCAGGATGCGGGCGGCGACTTCGTCGGTGCCGAGTTTTTCCAGCGAACCCAGAATGGCCTCGAGCGAACCCTGCACGTCGGCTTTCACGATCAGCGGGAATTCCTTGCGGCCCGAAGTCTTGAGCTGCGACATCATCTGTTCGAGCGAGCCGCGCATGCCGGAAATCGAGGCGGCGGCGTTTTCGCGCTTCTGGTGGGCGCGATAGCTCGTGACCTGACGGGCGCGGGCTTCGTTCTCGACCACGGCAAGGCGATCGCCGGCTTCCGGCGGACCGTTGAAACCGAGCACCTCGACCGGCACCGATGGTCCGGCCTCGGAGATGTTCTCGCCCTGGTCGGAGATCAGCGCGCGGACACGGCCCATTTCGGCGCCGGCCACGATGATGTCGCCGACGCGCAGCGTGCCGCGCTGAACCAGCACGGTCGCCACCGGGCCGCGGCCGCGATCGAGCTTGGCTTCGATCACGGTGCCTTCCGCCGGACGCTGCGAGTTTGTCTTGAGATCGAGCAGCTCGGCCTGCAACGCGATCATCTCGAGCAGCTTGTCGAGATTGGTCTTGTTCTTGGCGGAGACCTCGACGTCGACGACTTCGCCGCCGAACGATTCGACCTGAACCTCGTGCTGCAGCAGTTCGGTGCGCACGCGCTCCGGCCTGGCGTCGGGCTTGTCGATCTTGTTGATCGCCACGATCATCGGAACCTTCGCCGCCTTGGCGTGGTTGATCGCCTCGATCGTCTGCGGCATGACGCCGTCATCGGCCGCAACCACCAGGATCACGATATCGGTGACCTTGGCGCCGCGTGCGCGCATCGCGGTGAACGCGGCGTGGCCGGGCGTATCGATGAAGGTGATCTTCTTGCCGCTTTCCGGCGAGGTCACCTGATAGGCGCCGATATGCTGGGTGATGCCGCCGGCTTCGCCCGAAACCACGTTGGCATGGCGAAGCGCGTCGAGCAGTGAGGTCTTGCCGTGATCGACGTGGCCCATAGCGGTGACGACCGGCGAGCGCGGCTCGGTATCGGTGGAATTGTCGACGACGTCGAACAGGCCCTCTTCGACGTCGGACGCGGCGACGCGCTTGACGGAGTGGCCCATTTCCTCGGCGATCAACTGCGCGGTGTCGGCGTCGATCACGTCGGTGATCTTGTGCATCGCGCCCTGCTTCATCAGCAGGCGGATGACGTCCACCGCGCGCTCCGACATGCGGTTGGCGAGTTCCTGGATGTTGATGGCTTCGGGGATCACCACTTCGCGAATGAGCTTTTCCTTCGGCTCGTTGGCGGCGTGTCCCTTCAGGCGCTGGGTGCGGCGGCGGAATGAGGCGACGGAGCGCTCGCGGATTTCATCCTGGCTGAGCGCGGTGGTCACGGT
>DATCXE010000061.1:0-3141 GCA_036565985.1 Bradyrhizobium sp. | reverse complement strand
AAGGCTCGCTGAAACTCTCCCTCGTGTCTTGCCCGATCGCGCTCTACCCAGCCTCCACGACAGCCGAGAAGACGCGCTTCCACATGATCAACCGGGAGACCGGAAACCGGCTGAAGCAGCAGATGGTCGATTCCGAGACCGGCGACATCGTCGAGGGCGACCAGAAGGGACGCGGCTACGAGTTGAAGAAAGGCAGCTATGTCGAGATCGAAAAGGAGGAACTCGAAGCCGTTCAGATCGAGAGCAACCACACCATCGACATCGACAGCTTCGTGCCGAGGGACGAGATCGACAAACGCTATCTCGATAGCCCCTATTACATCGTGCCGGACGGCAAGGCCGGGATAGACGCCTTCGCCGTGATCCGCGACGCCATGAAGGACCAGGACCGTGTCGCGCTGGCCAGGATCGTGCTGACCAACCGCGAGCACGTCATCGCCATCGAGCCGCTCGGCAAGGGGCTGCTCGGCACGACGCTGCGATACCCATACGAACTGCGCGACGAGAGCGATTATTTCGACGGCATCAAGAACCCGAAGATTTCGAAGGACATGATCGAACTGGCGGGCCACATCCTCGATACCAAGGCGGCCCATTTCGATCCGTCGAAGTTCAAGGACGAGTACGAGAATGCGCTGAAGGCGCTGGTGCGGCGCAAGGCATCCGGCAAGCCGATCAAGGTCAGCGAGCCTGAGGAGAAGCCGGACAATGTCGTCAATCTGATGGATGCGCTGAAGGCCAGCCTGAAGGGCAGGCCATCAACGAAGCGGCGCGCGCCCGCGCCACGCCGGACGCCCGCACGAAGGGCTGCGAAGAAGGCGCATAGGCCCGCGGCACGGCAGCGCAAGGCGGGGTGAGATCGGCTCTCTCCGTCATTGCGAGCGCAGCGAAGCAATCCACGCCTCCGCACGGGGATAGATGGATTGCTTCGCTGCGCTCGCAATGACGGGGTTAGCGCTTCGCTTTCTTCGCCTTCTTCGCCGCCTTGCGCTTCTTCGAGGCCTTCTTCGGCACCTTCTTGCCCTTGGCCCGCGCCTCGGACAGCCCGATCGCGATCGCCTGCTTGCGGCTGGTGACCTTGCGGCCCGAGCGGCCGCTCTTCAGTGTGCCGGCCTTGCGCTTTTTCATTGCGCGCTCGACGTCGGCGGACGCCTTCCTTGAGTATTTTCGTGCCATGGCTTTCCTCCGCTGCACGAAATCAATTCTCCCGACCCGGCCGGGTTCCGTATCCGCTTGCATTGACCGGGAGCGGCAGGCATTTTGACGCGTGAGAACAGGCTTGGACATGGCCTTGGGGATATCCGAAGCGCCGGCAAAAATGGCGCCGTCCCCACAAGACCGGGGAGGATTTGATGGCATTGACGCAATCCCACGTCGCAGGACCGGCCACGCCTGCGGTACGGGAGATGACGTTCGGCGACCTCTTACGCAAGGCAGCCGAGGCGGCGCCCGATCGCCTGGCCCTGATCGCAGGCGTCCCCGATCCAAAACTGCGGCGTCAATGGACCTACGCGCAGTTCTACCGGGAGGCGCAGCGCACCGCGCGGGCACTGTTGTCCCGTTTCAAACCGGGCGAGCGCATCGCGGTCTGGGCGCAGAACATCCCGGAATGGATGATGCTCGAGTTCGGCGCCGGCATGGCGGGCATGGTGCTCGTCACCGTGAACCCGGCCTTTCGCGCCAGAGAGGTCGAGTATGTGCTGAAGCAGTCGCGCTCCGCCGGGGTGTTCGTCGTCAGCGGATTTCGCGGCAATCCAATGCTGGAGACGATTCAGACGGTGGCGCCGAACTGCCCCGAGTTGCGCGAGATCATCTGCTTCGACGACTGGAATTCGTTCATCGCCGCCGGCGACGACGAGGGCATTGCGCTGCCCGCCGTCAGCCCCGACGATCCCGTCATGATCCAGTATACGTCGGGCACGACAGGCTTTCCGAAGGGCGCCCTGCTCCGTCATCGCGGGCTTCTCAACAACGGCGCCGACACCGCTGACCGCATGGGCGTCGATCCCGGCGACGTCTTCATCACGACGATGCCGCTGTTTCACACCGGCGGCTGCGTCTGCTGCGTGATCGGCTCGGTCTCGAAGGCGGCGACCCAGGTGCTGATCGAAGCGTTCGACCCGGCCATCGTGCTGGAAATGTTCGGCACCTATCGCGGCAACGCCATGGTCGGCGTACCCACCATGCTGGTCGCCATGCTGGAGCATCCCTCATTTGCAACCACCGACCTGTCGTCGGTCAAGGCGATCTGCTCAGGTGGCTCCACGGTGCCGGCGCCGCTGGTGAAACGGTTCGAGGAACAACTCGGCGCCCCCTTCACCATCGTGTTCGGCCAGACCGAATGCTCGCCGGTCGCGGCGCAGACCCGCACCGACGACAGCGTCGAGGACAAGGCCAACACGATCGGCCTGCCGCTTCCCAACATGGAAACCAAGATCATCGATCCCAACACCGGCGAGACCGTACCGATCGGCACGGTCGGCGAGTTCTGCACCCGCGGTTATCATGTGATGCTCGGCTACTTCGAAATGCCGGATGCTACGGCCGCGGCCATCGACGCCGAGGGCTGGCTGCATACCGGCGATCTCTGCGCGATGGACGCCCGCGGATATTGCACCGTGGAAGGCCGCCTCAAGGACATGATCATCCGCGGCGGCGAGAACATCTATCCGCGCGAACTCGAGGAGCTGCTGTTCCGGCATCCCAAGGTCGGCGAAGTCGCCGTCATCGGCGTTCCCCACGAGAAGTGGGGCGAAGAGGTCGCCGCCTTCATCCGCCCGGCGCCGGGCGCGATCATCGACAAGGAAGAGATGATCAACTACATGCGCGCCTCGCTCGCCCCGCACAAGACGCCCAAGCACTGGTTCGTCGTCGATGCGTTCCCGCTGACCGGCTCAGGCAAGATCCAGAAATTCAAGCTGCGCGAAGCCTGGACCAAGGGCGAGATGACGGCATTGTAGATTTGAACCCATCGGCGGCAGGCCATCCACACAAGCGCTTGCCCGCGGCGCGAAAATGCCAGCGGTCCTTTCAATATCGGGATGGCTGCTACGCCCGACTATTCCACCCTCACCTTCAGCGGCTCGACGATCTCGAAGCCCGTAGTGAACTCGTCGAACATACCGAACAGCTCGCGCAGCC
>DATCXE010000264.1:0-5730 GCA_036565985.1 Bradyrhizobium sp. | reverse complement strand
AACGGGGAGAGGGGGGAGTCAGCCATTGCGCCGTTCGCCGCGCAGCGTCGGCAGGCCGATGCCGGCAGCATCGAAACCGCCGTCGACAGCGAGGATCTGCCCGGTGATGTAGCTCGACCGGTCGCTGCACAGGAAGAAGATCGCTTCCGCCAGTTCCTCCTCCAGGCCGTATCGGTTGAGCGGAATGGCGTCGTGATAGTCGGCGCGGATTTCCGGCGTGTGGACCTGCTTCGCCATCGCGGTCTCGACCGGGCCGGGCGCGACCGCGTTGACGCGAATGCCGAGCGAGGCCAGTTCGACTGCGAGCTGTTTAGTCAGGTGCGCCAGTCCCGCCTTGCTGGTGCCGTAGGCCGAGCGCAGTGTCGAGGCGCGCACGGCCGAGATCGAGGTGATGTTGACGATCGCGCCGCCGCCATGTTCGCGCATCAGGGGCGCTGCCGCCTTGGTGCAGATGAACGGCCCGGTGAGGTTGACCGCCAATATCCGGGTCCAGTCGTCATCTGACGTGTCGAGCAGCGGCGCAAACACGGCGATGCCGGCATTGTTGACCAGCGCGTCGAGCCGGCCGAAGCGGCGGTTCATCGTCGCCATGGCGTTCGCCACCGCGCCCGCATCGGAAACGTCGCAATGCAGCGCCAGCGTATTGTCAGGGTTCGCGAGGCCGGCGACCGCGCCGCGCAGCAATTCGCCCTCGATATCGAGCAGCGCCACCCGCCAGCCCTCGGCGAGGAATCGTTTTGCCGTCGCAAGCCCGATGCCGCGCGCGGCGCCGGTGACGAGAGCAACTTTTTGCGGGGAGAGAGGCATGGGCAGGTCCGTTTGCGAGCGAAAAGGTTTTCCGCTCGTATAGCCCATGCCCTGTCCCGTGTCCCGGCGACGGTGGTGTGAAATTCATCGCTGGCCTCAGGCGAGGCCGGCGCGATCTGCCCGGATTGGACCGCCCTTTGTTAGCAGGCCAGTTCCGCGGAAGCGCGCTGCATGTTGGTCGACATGTCCTGGGTCACGATGCTCTGTTCCTCGACGGCCGCGGCGGTCGAGGCGATGAACTCGTTGACGCCGGCGATCGCCGCCTTGATGGCGGTCAGCGATCCCGCGACCTCGCCGGCAACGCCGTTGAGCGCTTCGATTTCCTTTGAGATCGTGTCGGTGGCGTGCTTGGCCTGGTTGGCCAGGTTCTTGACCTCGGATGCGACGACGGCAAAACCCCTGCCGGCCTCGCCGGCGCGCGCCGATTCGATCGTCGCGTTAAGCGCCAGCAGATTGATCTGCCCGGTGATGTTGCCGATCAGTTCGACGATCCCGCTCATGGCCTGCGCGGCGTCGTTGAGTTTCTGCGCCTGGTGATCGGCGGCATCGATCCGCCCGGTCGCCGCGGCGGCGTTCGCCTTGGATTTCGTCATCGTTTCGGAGATCTCGCGGATCGAGGCGCTCATTTCCTCGCTGCCATCAGCCACCGTCGCGATCAGGTTTCTCGCGTTCTCGGCCTTCTTGCGCAACACGGCCTGCACCGTGACGTCGGTTGCGTATTTCACCACCTTGAACGGCTTGCCGTTGAGGTCGAGGATCGGATTGTACGACGCCTGGATCCAGATTTCGCGGCCGCCCTTGGCGATGCGCTTGTATTCCGCCGCCTGGTACTCGCCGTTGTTGAGCCTGCCCCAGAATTCGAGGTATTCCCGCGCGTTGCGTTCGCCTGGTTCGACGAACATTCCATGATGCTTGCCCTGGACTTCCGCGAGCGTATAGCCCATCGCCTCGAGGAAATTCGGGTTGGCGGTACGGACGGTGCCGTCCATGTTGAATTCGATTACCGCCTGCGATTTCCTGATCGCCGCGATCTGGCCGTCGCTGTCGGCCGCTTTCAGCTTCTGCGCGGTCACGTCGGTTGCGAACTTCACCACCTTGAACGGCTTTCCGGCCTCGTCGAGGATCGGGTTATAAGTCGCGAGAATCCAGATTTCCTTCGCTCCCTTGCCGATGCGCTTGTATTCGGCGGCGTCGAATTGACCCCGGTTCAGCTTGGACCAGAATTCGCGGTAGGCCGCGCTGTCGCGCTCGGCGGGCACGACGAACATGCTGTGGTGCTTGCCCTGGATTTCGGTGAGCGAATAGCCCATCGCGGCGAGAAAATTCTCGTTGGCGGTGACGATGGTGCCGTCCATGTCGAACTCGATCACGGCCTGCGCGCGGTTCATCGCCGCGATCTTGCCGGCGTCTTCCATGCCCCGGATCTTCTGCGCGGTGATGTCGGTGGCGAACTTGATCACGCCGGTCGGCCTGCCGCTCGCATCGAGCACCGGGTTGTAGGACGCCTGGATCCAGATTTCCTTGCCGCCCTTGGCGAAGCGCTTGTACTGCGCCGCCTGAAACTCGCCGCGATTGAGCCGCGCCCAGAACTCGCGATACTGGTGGCTCTCGCGCTCGGCCGGATCGACGAACATGCCGTGGTGCTTGCCCTTGATCTCGTCGAGCCGGTAGCCCGTGGCGGCGAGGAAATTATCGTTGGCCGTGACGACGGTGCCGTCGAGATTGAATTCGATCACCGCCTGCGAGCGGTTGATGGCAGCGGCCTGGGCGAGTGCATTCTGGATTTTTGCTTTGCTTGCGAAATGGAACACGCCCGGTTGCCCCTTGATTTCCGAAAATGGCACGATTGCAGGATGATTTAGCCGACGTGCAAGTTGCAGAATGTAGGCTTAATGTGGGGTTAAGCATGCTGCGGTGCATGTCGGTCGTGCTGATGAATTAAAAATCTGATTTTATTGAATTATTTTGGTCTGCGTACGTCGGCGCGCACAACCTGCCGATCCGTAGTTTTACGGTGCCCGGATTACAGCTTCCACGCGATAGGCCTGCGGTGGGAGCCGCGGCTGCGCCACGATGTCGGCCACGCGCTCTGCTGTTCGTCTTGTCTATAGGCGCCTCACGTTCCGTCCCAGGGAGTTTCCATGTCGCTCACGCTGCATTTCCACCCGCTGTCCTCGTTCTGCTGGAAGGCGCTGATTGCGCTGTACGAGAACGACATTCCGTTCACGCCGTACCTGGTCGATCTCGGCAATTCCGAAGCGCGGGCCGCTTTCGTGAAGTTGTGGGACATCGGCAAGTTTCCGGTGCTGCAGGACGAGGCGCGGAATGAAATCGTCCCGGAGTCCAGCATGATCATCGAGTATCTCGACAGCCACTATGCCGGGCGAACGCGTTTTATTTCTGAGGACCCGGGTCGCGCCTTGCAGACGCGGCTGCGCGACCGCTGCTACGATCTCTATGTGCATCTGCCGATGCAGAAGATCATGGGCGACCGGCTGCGGCCTGCGGACAGGACCGATCCGCACGGCGTCGAGCAGGCGAGGGCGCAACTGCGGACGTCCTACGCCATGATCGAACAACAGATGGCGCATGGCGGCTGGGCGGCAGGCGAGGATTTCAGCCTCGCCGATTGCGCGGCTGCGCCATCGCTGTTCTACGGCAGCATGGTGGTGCCGTTCGGCACGGAGCACAAAAACCTCTCGGCGTATTTCGAGCGGCTGAAGGCGCGGCCCTCCTTCGCGCGCGTCCTGAAGGAGGCGGAGCCTTATTTCCAGATGGTGCCCAAGGAACGTTAGAAGCGACGCGCAAGCGCGTCGAGGAAGTTCTGCGAGGGATGTCTGAACATGTCCGGCAATTATCTCTGAAATAATTTTCATTGAAATGTCGGTGCCGTAAAACCCCGGTCGTCTTGTTGATGAAGGCCGACGCCGTTCGGCTCAACGAACCCAATCGGAGCGTGACAATGCGATTCATGGTGATTGTGAAGGCCGGCAAGGATACGGAAGCCGGCGTAATGCCCAGTACGGAATTGCTCACGGCGATGGGCAAGTTCAACGAGGAGATGGTCAAGGCCGGGGTCATGGAGGCGGGCGAGGGCCTGCACCCGACCTCGAAGGGCGCGCGGATCAAGTATGGAAGCGGGCAGGGCAGCGTCAGCCGTGGGCCGTTCGCGCTCACCGGCGATCTCGTCGCGGGCTTCTGGCTGATCAACACCAAATCGATGGATGAAGCCATCGACTGGATGAAGCGCGCGCCGTTCGGCCCCGGCGACGAGATCGAAATTCGCCAGGTGTTTGCCACCGAGGATTTTGGCGAAGCGCTCACCCCCGAACTGCGCGAGCAGGAAGAACGGCTGCGGGCGCACGCCGGGAAGAACTGACTTTCCGTCATTCCGGGATGGTCCGAAGGACCAGACCCGGAATCTCGAGATTCCGGGTTCGATGCTTCGCATCGCCCCGGAATGACGGCGAACCGAAACAAGGAAACCCACCATGCGATTCATGATGCTGATGATCCCCCTGGGATATGAGACCGCGGCGCCCGACGTTCAGCTTGATCCTGAAAGGGTCAAGGCGATGATGAAATACAACGAGGCGCTGAAGGAGGCCGGCGTCCTGATCGCGCTCGACGGGCTGCACCCGCCGTCGATGGGCGCGCGGGTTTCGTTCGCCAAAGGCAAGCCGATCGTGACCGATGGTCCCTTCACCGAGGCCAAGGAAGTGCTCGGCGGCTACTGGATGATCGATGTGAAATCGCGCGAGGAGGCGATCGCCTGGGCCAGCAAGTGCCCGGCTTCCGAGAACGAGATCATCGAAATCCGCCAGGTGCAGGAGATGAGCGATTTCTCCGACGAAGTGCAGCAGGCGGCCAGGGGTTTTGAAGAACTGCAGAAGGCAAGCGCACACAAGGCCCGTTGAGCAGACTGGATCTCCCCGCCTTTGGCGAGAGGCCACCTGTGGCGGCCGCAGACTTGCGAGAGCGCTGCGGCCCTCACTTTTCGGGGAGGTCCCTCATCGTTCCCGGTTCCGTGTTACGATTGATCGGAACGGACCGGAGACGGCTCGAATGTGGACGTGGGCGCTATTCATCGGCGCGTTGGCTTCCATAGCGCTGGCTGACCGCATGGCGCGCACCCGCGGCAGGTCCCGAACGGGTTGGTTCTGGATCGCGTTCCTCGTCGGGCCTTTGGCTCCGCTGGCGCTCCTTGTTCTCGGTGAAGCAAAACATCCCGCGCCCGCGCGTTGGGACGCCCCGTAAGTCAGTACCTTGTCCGTCCGTTAACCTTCCTGAACGCGCGAAATCTGACGCGTAAAAGCAGTGACCTTTACGGGCGGCTCATGTAAAAGCCTTTCACATGAGCTGGCGAAAGGACCAAGGCCGCGGCGAGCGAGGCTACCACCACGGCAATCTGAAAGAGGCGTTGCTGCAGGCGGCGCTTGGCCTGATCGCCGAAAAAGGTGCGGCCGGTTTCACCTTCGCCGACGCCGCGCGCATGGCCGGGGTCAGCCCCGCCGCGCCCTATCGGCATTTCCGCGACCGCGATGAACTGCTGTCCTCGATCGCCCAGCGCGGCTTCGAGCAGTTCGAGGCGCTGCTGACGCAGGCCTGGGACGACGGCCGCCCGGACACGGTCACCGCGTTCGAACGGGTGGGCAAGGCCTATCTTGCGTTTGCGCGCAACGAGCCCGCGTTCTATTCGGCGATGTTCGAATCCGGGCTTCCCGTCGACGCCAATCCGACATTGATGGCCGCCAGCGAGCGTGCGTTCGCAATCATCCGCGCCGCGGCCGAACGGCTTGCGGCGCTGGCGCCGCCCGGCATGCCGCGACCGCCGGCGATGATGATGGCGCTCCACATCTGGTCGATGTCGCACGGCGTGGCGTCGCTGTTCGGCCGCGGCGACGCGGCACGGCGCAAGCTGCC
>DATCXE010000247.1:0-2048 GCA_036565985.1 Bradyrhizobium sp. | reverse complement strand
GGAAGACGAGGTCAAGACTTTGTTGGGGCTGGCCCAGAAACTCGAGGGCCTGACACGCAACGTGGGCATGCACGCCGGCGGCGTGCTGATCGCGCCGGGCAAGCTGACCGACTTCACGCCCCTGTACCAGCAGCCGGGGAGCGACTCGGCCGTCAGCCAGTACGACAAGGACGACGTGGAGGCCGCAGGGCTGGTGAAGTTCGACTTCCTGGGCCTGGCCACGCTGACGATCCTGGAAATTGCCAAGGACATGATCGTGGCCCGGCATCCGGGTCAGGAAAACTTCTCCTTCGACCACATACCGCTCGACGATCCGCACACCTACAAGCTGTTCGCCGACGGCAAGACCGAGTCGGTGTTCCAGTTCGAAAGCCGCGGCATGCAAGGCATGCTGCGCGACGCGAAGCCGACGCGGCTGGAAGACCTGATCGCGCTGAACGCGCTGTACCGGCCGGGCCCGATGGACCTGATCCCCACCTTCGTGGCGCGCAAGAACGGCCGCGAGCCGGTGGAGTATCCGCACCCGCTGGTGGCCGAGATGCTGTCGGAAACCTACGGCATCATGGTCTACCAGGAGCAGGTGATGCAGACCGCCCAGATCCTGGGCGGCTACTCGCTCGGCGGCGCCGACCTGCTGCGCCGCGCGATGGGCAAGAAGAAGGCCGAGGAGATGGCGGAGCACCGCCAGATCTTCCGTGCAGGCGCGGCGAAAAATGCGATCAGCGAGGACAAGGCCGACGAGATCTTCGACCTGATGGAGAAGTTCGCCGGCTATGGCTTCAACAAGTCGCATGCCGCAGCCTATTCGCTGCTGGCCTATCACACCGGCTGGCTCAAGGTGCATTACACGGCCGAGTTCTTCTGCGCCAACATGACGGTGGAGATGGACGACACCGACAAGCTCAAGGTGCTGTTCGAGGATGCGCAGAACCATTTCAACCTGACGTTCGAGGCGCCCGACGTCAATCGGGGAAGTTATCGGTTCGAGGCGATTTCCGATCGCGCGATCCGCTACGGCCTCGGCGCGGTGAAGGGCACGGGCCAGCAGGCGATCGACGCGATCGTGAGCGCCCGCAACGAGGGCGGCCCCTTCAAGAGCCTCTACGACTTCTGCGTGCGCGTCGACCGGACGCGGCTGAACAAGCGAACCGTGGAAGCGTTGATCAAGGCCGGCGCCTTCGACTCGCTTCAACTGAACCGGGCATCGCTGATCGCCTCGGTCGACCGGGCCTTCGATTTCGCCAACGCGGCCGAGGCCAACGTCAACCAGGGCGGCTTGTTCGACATGGGCGATTCGCATGCGGCGAGCACGCAGGAGCCGCCGCTGGTCGAGGCCACCCCATGGGGGGTGAAGGAGCGCCTGACGTTCGAGAAGACCGCGGTCGGCTTTTATCTATCGGGACACCTGTTCGACGAAGTTGCGCTCGAGGTGAGGCGCTTCGTCAAGCGCCGGATCGAGGACCTGATCGACACGCGCGAGCCGCAGCTGCTGGCCGGCATCGTGAGCGATTTCCGCGTGATCAACGCCCAGCGCGGCAAGCTCGCCCTGTTCAAGCTCGACGACAAGTCCGCAACCATCGAGGCCACCGCCGACGAGGCCGTCATCAATGCCAACCGGCATCTGCTGAAGGACGACGAGCTGGTGATCGTGATGGCCCGGCTGCAGCCGGATCGCTTTTCCGGCGGCTTCCGACTGAACGTCAACCAGGTCTGGGACCTTGCCACTGCGCGCTGCCGCTTCGGCAAGTTCCTTCGTGTCGCCGTCAACGGCGCAGCGCCGGACATCCAGCGGCTGGTGCGCGATTTTCCGCCCAGGCGCGAACTGTCGGACCAGGGCGAGCTGGTGCGCGGGTTGAACGTGCGGCTCGCCGTCCGCCGCGACGGCGCCGTCGCCGAACTGCAGTTGGGAGAGGCGGCCAAGTTTTTCCCGAGCGACGCTGCGCTGGCCAGCTGGATGGCGCAGGCGGACCAGGGCGCCGCGCAGATCGTTTACGACGCGAACTGAGAGGTGCCGGGTCGCGGCCGCGGCAAGAAGGCGCGTTCCTGCT
>DATCXE010000235.1:0-4495 GCA_036565985.1 Bradyrhizobium sp. | reverse complement strand
TGGCTACGAGCCGACACGATCGATCGACGTGGTCAAGAAGTTGCTGGAGGAAGACAAGGTATTCGCGATCGTCGGCACCGTCGGCACGCCGACCGCCGCCGCGATCCAGCCGATTGCGACCAATGCCGGCGTTCCCATGATCGGCGCGTTCACCGGCGTCGAATTTCTCCGCGAGCCTTACAAGCCGTTGGTAATGAACGTCCGCGCCACCTACTATCAGGAGACCGAGGCGATGGTCGAGCATCTCACCAAGGATCTCGGCTACACCCGTATCGGCATCATGTATCAGGACGACGCCTATGGGCAGGCGGGTCTTGCCGGGCTGCAGCGCGCGCTGGAAAAGCGCAACATGAAGCTCGCCGGCGAGGGGACCTACGAGCGCAACACTGTCGCGATCAAGGGGGCGCTGCTTGCGGTGCGAAAGGCCAAGCCCGAGGCTGTGGTGATGATCAGCGCCTACAGGCCGGCGGCCGAGTTCATCAAACTGGCGCGCCAGATCAAGTTCGACCCGACCTTCGTCAACGTCTCCTTCGTCGGCTCCGACTCCCTCGCCAAGGAACTTGGGCCCGCCGGCGCGGGCGTCGTCGTAACGCAAGTCGTGCCGTTCCCGCTGGACGGCAAGATACCGGTGGTCGGCCGCTATCAGGCTTCGCTCAAGGCAGTCGCGCCGGATGCGCAGCCCGGCTTCGTCTCGCTGGAGGGTTATCTGGTCGGCCGCACATTGATCGCCGCGCTCGAGAAAATCGACGGAGCGCCCACGCGCAAGGCGTTGATCGAGGCGGTGCAGAAAGCCAGTCCGATCGACCTGGGCGGCCTGAAGCTGTCCTACAACACCACCAGCAATCGTGGCTCGGACCAGGTGTTCCTTACGGTGATTCAGGGTGACGGCAGCTTCCGGGCGGTCGACCGCTTGCCAAAGGTGGGAATGTGACGAGGGCTGCTTCAGCCGAGACGGGGAAATAGATACAGCCGAGCTTTGGGGGAAATCATGAAGGTAGCGACGTCGAAATTGCATTTCGGTTTGCGGGGCCGTCTGTTCACGGCATTCGGATTGGTTGCAGCGCTGACTGTGTTCGCAAGCCTCAACGCGATCTTCTCCTATGTCAGCCTTGGCAATTCTCTCGGGGTGATCGCCGAGCAGAGTCTGCCAGGACTTACGCGGTCTTCGAATGTCATCAAGGCGGCAGGCGATGTCGGTTCGGCTGCGCCGAGCCTGCTTGCCGCGGCGAATAACGCCGAGCGCAGCGACGCCTTCAAGACGCTCGCGACAGCGCGAGAGGAGATGAAACGCGCCGTCGGTTCGCTCAGCGCCGAAGACGCCGCCAAGCTCAACGTTACTGCCGGCCGTATTCTTGAAAACCTGACGCGGCTCGAGCAATCCGTGACCGAGCGCCAGCGGATCGCCGATGCCCGGATCGAGCTGATCGGCGAACTGCGCAAGACGCATCGGAAACTCGCCGAAAAAATGATCCCGATCGCGGATGACGTCGCCTTCACGCTTGCCATGGCGCTGGAGACCGCGGCCGATGGGCAGGACCCCGCGACCATCCACAAAACCCTGATGGGGTTGGCCGACAACGAACTCGGTGCGCTGCAGGCCGTGCTGGCCCTGCGTGCCGAATCCAACCTTACGCTCGGCATCCTCGTCGAGGCCGCCGATCTGGCAACGGCCGACCTGCTGCCGCCGGTCAAGGATCGCTTCATGGCCACCGCCAATCGCATCGGCAAGGCTGCTGCGATTCTCAAGGACGCCGAAACGACCGCGCTTGTCGATCAACTGGTCGCCATCGGACGCGGCAAGGACAATATCTTCGATCTGAAGCAGAAGGAAATTGCCGCCACCAAAGCCGGTATGACCGTGGTGGCGGAGAACCGCGTGCTGGCAACCGAGTTCGAAAAGCAGGTATCCGGGCTTGGCCAGCGCAGCGAAGCCGCGGCCGCGGCCGCGGTGCAAACCTCGCAGGCGGAAATCCGTCAGGGCAGGGTGGTGCTGGTCGTTATCGCTCTTGCGAGCCTGCTCGCGGCGCTCCTGATCGGCTGGTTCTATGTCGGCCGTGGCGTGGTGCGCCGTCTCGTCGGATTGCAGGGCAGCATGAAGGCGATCGCGGCCGGAGACCTCGCGGTGGAAGTTGCCACCAGGGGCTCGGACGAAATCGCGGCGATGGGCGAGGCGCTCCAGGTGTTCAAGGACAACATGGCGGAATCCAACCGCCTGCGGGCCGAGCGCATCGAACGCGAAAAGCTCGCCGCAGCCGAGCGACGAACCGAGATGCATCAGCTCGCCGATGAATTCCATGCCGCGGTCGGCGAGATCATACAGACAGTATCGTCAGCTTCGACCGAACTCGAGGCTTCGGCCAAGACGCTGACGCACACCGCGACCAACACCCAGCAATTGTCCGCGATGGTGGAAACCGCGTCGGGCGACGCTTCCCGGAATGTCGATTCGGTCGCTGCCGCCACTGAAGAGATGACCGCATCGATCGCGGAGATCAATCGTCAGGTGCAGGAATCCAACCGCATCGCCTCCGACGCGGTGCATCAGGCCGAAGTTACCGATGCCCGCATCAACGAATTGTCCAAGGCTGCGACACGCATCGGCGATGTCATCAACCTCATTACCAGCATCGCGGAGCAGACCAATCTGTTGGCGTTGAACGCGACCATCGAGGCGGCCCGCGCCGGCGAATCCGGCAAGGGATTTGCCGTCGTCGCTCAGGAAGTCAAGACGCTGGCGACCCAAACCAGCAAGGCAACCAACGAGATCAGCTCGCAGATCGCCGGGATGCAGGTGGCGACGCAGGAATCGGTCAGTGCGATCAAGCAGATCGGCGTCACCATCGGCCGCATCTCCGAAATTGCCCTGGTCATCGCCGCCTCGGTCGAACAACAGGGGAGCGCCACGCAGGAGATCGTTCGCAGCGTCCAAGGCGCGGCACAATCCACCAGCCAGGTGGCTACCAACATCACCGAAGTGAACAAGGGGGCGAACGAAACCAGTTCTGCTTCCTCGCAGGTGCTGTCGTCGGCGCAGTCCCTGTCCGGCGAGAGCAATCGCCTCACGCTTGAGGTCGACCGCTTCCTGGAGACCGTACGCGCCGCGTAATGCGGCGGTATCCCGGACGTTCGCAAAAGTTCGCAATCGCATTGGCGAGGCGGCCCGGCATCGTGCCCCGCCAGGGGAATGGCGCCAGCCCGGTGCCTCTCCCTTGCCGGCACGCGCCGGTCAGAACGAGCCGCCATAAGCCGTCAGCGACGCCTTTGTCGCGTCCAGGGTCTGCCTGCAGGTCGTCTCCATGGTCTCCATGGTCGCCTTGTGGACCCCGGTGTGCCCGCGTCGTGCTGTCGTGTAATTCCTCAGGCCTGCAACCGGCCAGATCATGATTGCGCCGAAAGCAGCGTCGGCTTATGCCAGCAATCTCGTGGACACGTTGGGAAGCCGATGTCGGAAGCGGAAGTGGATGTCGTTGTGCTCGGCGCGGGCATCGTCGGGGTGTCGACGGCCTATGCGGCCCGGCAGCGCGGCATGTCGGTCGTTCTGGTCGACCGGCGCGAGCCCGGCAGCGAGACCTCGTACGGCAATGCCGGCATCATCAGCAGCGGTTCGATTGCGCCGCTCAACAATCCCTCGCTGTGGACGGCGCTGCCGAAGTACCTGACCAACCGTCACGCGGCATTGCGGTGGAATCCGGTTTGGGCGGCGCGCAACGCGGGATGGGTCGCGCGTTTCCTTGCCAATTCAACCGGCTCGCGCCTGAGGCCGCGGGCAGCCGCACTGCACGGGCTGATCGGCGCATCGCTGAAACTGCACCGGGAATGGATCGTCAAGGCGGGCGCCGGCCATCGCATCCGCGAGACCGGCTGGCTGAAGGCGTGGCGCGGCGATGCCGTTGCGGCGGCGAAGCAGGAACAGGCCTTGCTGGCCGAATTCGGCATCGCCAGCGAACTGCTCGACCGGCAGGGGATATCCGCGATCGAGCCGGGCATCGTGCCTGTCTATAAAGTGGGTCTGCTGCATACCGAGACCGCTTCGGTCGATTCGCCGGGCGAGGTGGTCAAGGCCTATGCGCGGATGTTCGCGGGCGCGGGCGGCGGTTTCAGGCGCTCGGACATCAAGTCGATCGTGCCTGATGGCGAGCGCTGGCGCGTGGTGCTGGCTGAGGGCGAGATCGTCGCGCGCCATGTCGTGGTCGCACTCGGACCCTGGTCGGCGGATCTGTTGCGGCCGCTCGGCTATCGCGTTCCGCTCGCCTTCGAGCGCGGCTACCATCGCGAATTCAAGCCGAACCCGGCGCGCACGTTGCGCCGTCCGATCCATGACGCCGACGGCAGCTTTCTCATGACCCCGATGGAGCAGGGTATCCGCGTCACCTCGGGCGTCGAACTGACCGACCGCGATGCGCCATCCTCGTTCGCCCAGATCGATCAGGTGGTGCCGCTCGCGCGCGGCGTGGTCGAATTCGGTGACGGTGTCGGCGACACATGGCGGGGATCG
>DATCXE010000204.1:0-3802 GCA_036565985.1 Bradyrhizobium sp. | reverse complement strand
TACGATTTCGTCGCCGAGCATTGGCTCATCCAATATCGAAGGCGCTGTCGGCAAGATGGCCGAGATTGGCGTGCCAGTGCTGCGCGATCTGCAGCCGCGTCGGTACCCAGACGCGTTCGTGCTTTCCGATGTAGTCGAGAAAGCGCATCAGCGACGCGGCGCGGCCGGGCCGGCCGACCACCCGGCAATGCAGGCCGACCGACATCATTTTCGGCGCGGTCTCGCCTTCGGCGTAGAGGATGTCGAAGCTGTCCTTGAGGTAGGTGAAGAACTCCTCGCCACCACCGAACCCTTGCGCGTTCACAAAACGCATGTCGTTGGCGTCGAGCGTATAGGGAATGACCAGATGCGGCTTCAAGCCGGGCGATTTGATCCAGTATGGCAGGTCGTCGGCATAGGAGTCGCAGAGGTAAAGCAGCCCGCCGGCCTCCATCAGCAGCCGCAACGTATTGATCGAGGATCGTCCGGTGTACCAGCCGAGCGGCCGCGCACCGGTCGCCGCGGTGTGGACGCGGATCGCTTCGGCGATCTCGGCGCGTTCCTGCGCCTCCGACATGTCCCTGTGCTCGATCCATTTCAGGCTGTGGCTGGCGATGTCCCAGCCGGCCTCCTTCATGGCCGCGACCACATCAGGGTTTCGTTGCAACGCCGTCGCCACGCCGAACACCGTGGCCGGCAGGTTTCGTTCGGTAAACATCCGCCACAGCCGCCAGAAGCCGGCGCGCGAGCCATATTCGAACATCGATTCGATATTGGCGTGGCGCTGGCCGGGCCAGGGCTGCGCACCCAGCACGTCGGACAGGAACGCCTCCGAGGCGCGGTCGCCGTGCAAGATGTTGTTCTCGCCGCCCTCCTCGAAGTTCACCACAAACTGCACCGCGATGCGCGCGTTGCCGGGCCACCGAGGATCCGGCGGGTTGCGGCCATAGCCGCGGAGGTCGCGGGGATAGCCGGCTTTGACCACGCTAGACCTCCTCGAAGCGGATCTTCTGCGCGCCCTTCCACAGCACGGTCTTGCCGAACGCGGTCAGGTTCTCCAGCCCCGAGGTCAGGGTGATGAAGTGATTGCCGGCGAGCTGGCCCATCTTGCTGGCGAAGTGCACGCCGCCATAGGCAAGCAGTATCTCCGTCTCGCTGATGCCGCCGGGATAGAGAATGATCTGGCCCGGCGCGGGATAGCTGGTGTGGTTCTCGTAGGAGACGCCGAAATCGAGATCGCCGAGCGGCATCCAGACCCCCTCGCCGCTCCAGCGGACATGGATCGCCTGGCTCTCGAACGGCATCGCCTTGCGAAAGGCGGCCACGGTCTTCGGCGCCAGCGCTTCCTCGAAACGGGCCTCAAAGGTGAATTCGCCGGCGCGGACAATCAGTTGGCTCATCGATCTCTTCTTCTGGACGCATTTGCTGAAGTGGTTTCGCCCCATCCATTGCAGCCGGGATAAAGGGAAGCAAGGGCCATTCCAGCGGCTGGCGCCACATTTGGCGAGCCAGAATCCCTGACGCAACGCGTCCTTGGCATGCGGCTGCGGCAGGCCCTAAACGCTTGCTTTCCCCGGATGTTACGCGTTTCATTCAGGCAAACACCAAACACTGGGAAACACCCATGCCAGCCAAAATCATCGGGATGATCGGCACGCAGCAGGAAGGCGTCGCGGTTCACCTGATCAAGGGACAGATATCACGCCAATGGGTGATCGACTTCACCCGCCTGCATGAGCAGTGGAACTATGATTCCGTTCTGGTTGGCTATTATGCCTCCGCCGCCGAAGGGTTCGCGATCGCGCTTTATGCGGCTGATCATACCGAGCGGATCAAATTCCTGATTGCGCACCGGCCGGGTTCGGTGGCGCCTGCGCTGGCAGCGCGGCAAATCGCAACCTTCGACCAGCTCACGCAGGGGCGCATGTCGCTGCATGTCATCGCCGGCACCAGCGACCAGGATCAGGCCAGCGAAGGCGACTTCCTGCCCAAGAACGACCGCTACCGGCGCGCCGGCGAATATCTCGACGTGTTGCGGAAACTCTGGACCAGCGATAGCCCGATCGATCACCGCGGCGAGTTCTATCGCCTGGAGGGCGGCTACTCCGACATCAAGCCGTTCCAGCAGCCCTTCCCTCCGCTGTTCTTCGGCGGCTCGTCGGAAGGCGCGCTGGAAATGGGTGCCAGATATTGCGACGTGTTCGCGATCTTCGGCGAGCCGCTGAAGGAGACGCGGGACCGGGTGCAGGATTTCCGGCGACGCGCCTCGGCCTTCGGCCGGCGGGTCGGCTTCAACATGTCGCTGCGACCGATCATGGCGGCGACAGAAGGCGCGGCCTGGGACAAGGCGAACGCGTTATTGGCCGATGTCGAGCGGAAGACCGGGGGCGCGCCGCAGCCGACCAACCATTCCGCCGAGCGGCTGCTCGGCTATGCCGCGCGCGGCGACGTGCACGATGAGCGGCTGTGGATGGGAATTGCCCGCGCCACCGGCGCACCTGGCAATACGTCGTGCCTGGTCGGCACGCCGGACCAGATCGCGGCGGCGGTGCTGGAATATTACCGGCTCGGGATTCACTCGTTCCTGCTGCGCGGGTTTGAAAACCCGCATGACACGATGGCGATCGGGCGCGACCTGATCCCATTGATCAAGGCCGGTGCGCTCGAGATCGACCAGCAGGCCGAAGCCGCCGAGTAGTCCAGTTTGAGAATTCGCAGACATATGCCGGCGCAAAGCTTTGGCGCCGCACGAAAAAGCGCATGAGAGAAATGACATGAAAGCCGTTGTTGTCGAGAATTACGATTCGATCGACGGCATCTCGATCAAGGAAACGAAGTTGCCGGACGTCGCCACGGGCGAGGTTCGCGTCAAGATCGGCGCAGCGGCGGTCGGCTTCGTCGATGGGCTGAAGGTGCAGGGACTTTACCAGACCAAGGATCCGCTGCCGTTCGTGCCGGGGACCGAATTTGCCGGCGTGGTCGACGCCGTCGCCGGGGATGTCACCGGATTCAAGCCGGGAATGCCCGTCATCGGCATGACCCGCTCGGGTGCGCTCGCCGAATTCATCTCGGTTCCATCAGCGGCACTCAAGGCGCTGCCGCCGCAGGTTCCGTTCGAGGCCGGCGCGTCGTTTCAGGCCAATTACCTGACCGGGCTTTACGCGCTCGACGCCCGCGCCTCGCTGCGCGCCGGCGAGATATTGCTGGTGCTGGGAGCTGCGGGCGGCGTCGGCATCGCCGCCGTTCAGATCGGCAAGCTGATGGGAGCGCGGGTAATCGCCGCGGCGTCCACTCAGGAGAAGCGCGACTTCGCGGTCCGGTTCGGCGCCGATGAGACCATCGACTACACCCGGCCGGATTGGCGCGAGACGCTCAAGACCATGACCGGCGGCCATGGTCCGGACGTGATTTTCGATCCCGTCGGCGGTGAAGTGGCACTGCAGGCCTTTCGTTCGATTGCCTGGCGTGGCCGGCATCTCGTGGTCGGGTTCGCCTCGGGCACCATTCCGGCGCTGGCGTTCAACCTGCCCCTGCTCAAGGGCGGCGCGCTGCTCGGCGTCGACCTCGCCCAGATCCAGAAGCGCGAGCCGGAGACGCACGCCCGCCTGATCGCACAGTTGTTCGACTGGCTCGCCTCCGGCAAACTGAAACCCGTCGTCGGCAAGGTCGTGCCGTTCGAGAATTTCGGCGAGGCGTTCAAGACCATGCAGTCGCGATCGGCGCTCGGCAAGATGATCGTCAAATTCGGCTGACGTGACGCATCAATGCAGGATACGAACTGATGCCTCTGGAAAATATCAGTAAATCGCGCCGCCCGATGCAT
>DATCXE010000200.1:0-3381 GCA_036565985.1 Bradyrhizobium sp. | reverse complement strand
AGTCTCGCGGACTGATCGAGATGGTTGGCCCTGGCGAGCTCGGTGACCGGCACCTTGTTGCGGCGCGCGATGCTCATCAGCGTATCGCCGCGATTGACGATGTGAACGTGCGAGGCTGCCGACGCCGCGGCAACAGGCTTGCTCGCCGGCTGCGCAACGGCCGGCGCGGGCGCGGCTGCAACGGCCTGGCGCGGCGGAATGACCAACTGCTGACCGGGCGACAGCGTGCGCGGGCCCTTGTAGCCGTTGGCCTGCAGGATCGCGGCGCTTGAAACATTGTAGCGCTTCGCGAGGATATCGAGCGTATCGCTGGTGCCGACAATGATCGTGGTGCCGCCGTGCGCGGACGGACGAGCGGCCGCGACCGAGCGCGGCGGCACGGTCGCCGTGGTTTCGATCGCCGGACGCGACGGCGGCGCATAGGACGAAATCCCGCGCCCTCCTCCCGACACCCCACCTGAGCTGGCCGGGTAAGCGGGTGGCGCAGCAATCACGGGCGGCGGCAGGGCCTGGGACTGGTATTGCGGAGATTGCGACTGCGGCCGCGAATATTGCGGCAGCTCACGGCGCTCGACGGCAGGCGAGCGCACCGAACCGGTCGCTTCAGGCTGCGAGGCAAAGGGGTTGGAAAAGGAGGTGTCGGAAAGGCGCGTCTGCATGTCGGCGCTGCAGCCGGCAAAGCCAACCGACATCAGCGCCAGCACCGCGACCTGCGGCATCCGACGCGAGCGAAGCAACTCGGCGATACGGGACATGGTTACTCACTCGTACGCAACAAAATACTCTTTTGAGTAAACACGTCGGGAGTAAATAACCGCTTAACCCAGGGAATAAGACGTTGGCGGGAACCGCCAATCCGGGATTTACAGTTCGCGCGCGATCCCCGGCAGCGCCGGCACGAAGCGTACATCGACCAGTTCCTTGCGATCGAAACCGCTGTCGGTCCTGACCATGCGGACCAGCGTCTGGATGCCATGATGAGGGCCGACAGGCGCGATCAGGATGCCGCCGGGCACGAGCCGCTCCAGCAGCTTCTCCGGAATTTGCTCCATCGCGGCCGTTACGATGATGCGGTCAAAATCACCGGCGCCAGGGGGAACGTCGAAGCCATCGCCCAACATCACCTCGATGTTGTGATAATCGAGCTTTTCGAGCCGGGCGCGCGCCTCGTCCGCCAACGTCCGATAGCGTTCGATGGTCAGGACATGCCTGCACAGCCGCGACAGGACCGCGGCCTGGTAGCCGGAGCCCGTACCGATCTCGAGCACCTTGTGCTCCTTTTTCAGCTGCAGCTGCTCGGTCATGTAGGCGACCACGAAGGGCTGGCTGATGGTCTGCCCGCAGGCGATGCCGAGCGCGCTGTCGCGGTAGGCATGACCACGATCGACCGCAGCGACGAACGCCTCGCGCGGCACCTCCTCCATGGCACGCAGCACAGCCTGTTCGCTGATCCCCCGCCGCCGCAGGGTGAGCTGAAACATCATCTTTTCGGGCGGTTCTTGGGACATTGCGGTCTCGTGGCGGGGATCAGCCGCCGATCCCGTGTTTCATAATAGCGTCCACGGATTTAAGGAAGAATTTCCTCAAATTCTGGTTCCTGATCCGGGAACCAGAGCCACGGTCCTGCGTTAGGGCACGGGAAAATCATCGCGGAGGGGCCTGACCCTGGGCGACCGCCATTCCAACTCGACGTTGCACCGAACGGTGTTTTTTGCGAACCTTGACGCTCGGAAGGGCAAGGACTTCATCATGGTAGCGACACGGCCGGCGGGGTGTTCTGTTTTCCTCGTCGAAGACGAAGTCATGATCCGGATGATGGTTGCCGATATGCTGGAAGAGCTGGGCTACAGCGTTGCCGCGGAGGCCGGCGAAATCGGCGAGGCCGTCAAGCTCGCGCAATCGACCGAATTCGATCTCGCCATTCTCGACGTCAACGTCAACGGCAAGGTGATTACGCCAGTGGCCGAGTTGATCAAGGCGCGCAACCGTCCCTTTATATTCGCGACCGGTTACGGCTCCTCCGGCCTGCCCGAGGAATATCGCGATCGCCCCTCGCTGCAGAAGCCGTTCCAGCTGGAAACGCTCGCACAGGTCATCACTTCCACCCTGAAGAGCGCGCCGGTTTAGGCCGTCGAGGCCACCAAACTACGCCGTCATCACCCGCGAAGGCGGGTGATCCAGTATTCCAGAGACTTACGACAGGATCGAGAAGCCGCTGAGTACTGGATACCCGCCTGCGCGGGTATGACAAGCTACGGCACCGAACCAACGAGCCCTACTTCAGCGTCGTCGTCAGCGCGTCCGAAAACGCCTCATCGGTACGATCGAGCCGCAGCGGCGTCACCGAGACGTAGCGCGCCGCAAGCGCCGCGAGATCGGTGCCTTCGGCCGGCGTATCCATCATCGCGGCGCGTTCGAAGCCGATCCAGAAATACGGATTGCCGCGGCCGTCGTGGCGCTTGTCGACTTTCAGGAAGCCGAGGTTGCGCTTGCCTTGCCGCGTCACGCGGACGCCCTTGACCTGATCCGGCGTGCAGGCGGGAAAGTTGACGTTGATCACGGTGTTCTTCGGCACGCCGGCGGCGATCACCTTGCGCAGGATGTCCGGGCCGAATTTCAGTGCGGTGTCCCACAGCGGCGCGTTGCGGGTCTCGATGGAAAATTCCTGGCTCAGGGCGAACGACGGAATGCCCAGGATCGTGCCCTCGAGCGCGCCGGCGATGGTGCCGGAATAGACCACGTCCTCGGCAACGTTGCGCCCCCTGTTGACGCCCGACAGCACGAGGTCCGGCGGCTTGTCGCCGAGGATGTGGCGCGAGCCCATGATCACACAGTCGGTCGGGGTGCCTCGCACCGCGAAATGGCGCGGGCCGACTTCGCGCAGACGCAAGGGATCGTTCAGCGACAGCGAGTGCGATACGCCGGATTGATCGAGCTCCGGCGCCACGACCCAGACGTCGTCGGACAGCGCGCGGGCGATCTCCTCGATGATCTTGAGACCCGGAGCATGGATGCCGTCGTCATTGGTGCAGAGGATTCGCATCCGTCAAAATGCCTTTTGTTCGGGTAGAGGCCGGCTTTTGCCGTTGGGAGCCGTCTTAACCGGCTATCGCCGCCGAGGCAAACCGGCCACCTTCCCTATGGCTGTCGCTTCATCCAGACCCGCCAGGGACGAACGAATTTGGCGTAGCCAGCGAACCGCAGGCGCAAGTCCGCTGGCTTGTCCTGCTGTGGCTCGATGGGTTCGGGCGTAGTCAATGCCGCCGGCGGTAAAACAGGCTCGGGCTGTGGCGGCGCCGCATGCACCTCAACGGCCGGATCATGCTTGTCGAGCTTCGGCGGCACATCGCGCTTTGACGCTTCGGGCCTTGCGACCGGCGG
>DATCXE010000593.1:0-3498 GCA_036565985.1 Bradyrhizobium sp. | reverse complement strand
TGTTCCCGTCGATCGTGATCTTCTGCTCGATCGGCATCTACTCGGTGAACAACGCACCGACAGACGTCGTCATTGCAGGCGTATTCGGATTGATCGGCTATTGGCTCATCAAGCACGACTTCGAGCCCGCGCCCCTGCTGCTGGGCATGGTGCTCGGCCCGCTGATGGAGGAGAACCTGCGCCGGGCGCTTCTGATCTCGCGCGGCGACTGGTCGGTGTTCGTGACGCGTCCCCTGTCCGCGGTACTGATTGCGATTGCGGCCGGACTGCTGATCCTGACGGTGCTGCCGGCGCTGCGCAAAAAGCGCGATGAGGTCTTCGTCGAATCCGAGAACTGACCTGCGGCCGAGCGCCGCAGGTTGCAGTCTGGCCGACTTCGCGTGAACTGATATGACTAGCAGATGCCGGCTTGGGAGAGCCGGCATTTGTCTAAGGGCTGAAGGAACTTAACATGAAATGGTATGGACGCTCCCTGGCGAGCGGCTGTCTGGCTGTGCTCGCCGGATTTGCAATTTCTGCTCAGGCGCAGGCACAGACCTATCCGACCCGCAGCATCACCATGATCGTGCCGTTCGCGGCAGGCGGCCCGACCGATGTGATCGCACGCATCGTCACCGGCCATATGGCGCAGACGCTCGGTCAAACCATCATCATCGAGAACGTCGTCGGTGCTGGCGGAACCACCGCCACCACGCGCGCGGCCCGTGCCGCCAATGACGGCTATACGCTGATTACCGGGCATATGGGCACGCATGCGGCGTCCGTGCCGCTCTATCCCAAGCTCGCTTATCATCCGGAGAAGGATTTCGAACCGGTCGGCCTGCTCGCGGGAACGCCGATCCTGATCCTGGCGCGCAAGGATCTGCCGCCAAAGGACCTCAAGGAATTCATCGCCTACGTCAAGGCGAACGAGAGCAAGGTCAACGCGGCGCATGCCGGCGTCGGGTCGGTCTCGAACGTATCGTGCGAGTTGCTGAACTCGGTCCTCGGCGTGAAGCCGATCGGCGTTCCCTTCAACGGCACCGGTCCGGCGATGAATGCGCTGGTGGCGGGGCAGGTCGACTACATGTGCGACCAGATCGTCAACGCTGTACCGCAGATCAACGGCGGCACGATCAAGGCCTATGCGATAGCGACGCCGGAGCGCAATCCATCCCTGCCCAATGTTCCCACCACCGCTGAAGCCGGCCTGCCGGCCTTCCAGGCGCAGGCGTGGAACGCGATTTTCGCGCCAAAGGGCACGCCTCCGGAAGTCGTCGCCAAGCTGAATGACGCGGTCGTCAAGGCGCTCGATGACGAGGGGGTGCGCAAGCGCCTGCTCGACCTCGGCAGCGTGATCCCGGCCAAGGCGGAGCGGACGCCGGCCTCGCTGGGAACCCTGGTGAAGAATGAAATCGCCAAGTGGACGCCGGTGCTCAAGGCGGTGAATTAGTCCACATAATCAAAATGATGGGAGAGGGGCGGGACGCAGGTTCCGCCCCTTGTCGTTTGTGCCGGGGATGAACATTTTTTCGGGTATAATCGCTGCGGGAAGCCGAATCGGCGTGCCGATCCGCTATTTCGGGCGCTAAATTCGCGCTCCCGAAAGGCCCGAAACGTCAGCCATGAACCAGTATCACGACCTGCTCGAACGTATCCTCAGCGACGGCGCGGAGAAGCACGACCGCACCGGCACCGGCACGCTGTCGATCTTCGGTCACCAGATGCGCTTCAACCTGTCGGCCGGCTTTCCGATGCTGACCACCAAGCGCCTGCCGCTGAAGGCGATCGTGCACGAATTGCTGTGGTTCCTCGCCGGGGACACCAACATCAAATATCTCAAGGACAACGGCGTTTCGATCTGGGACGAATGGGCCGACGCCAACGGCGATCTCGGCCCCGTCTACGGATCGCAGTGGCGTTCGTGGCCGGCGCCGGACGGGCGCAGCATCGACCAGATCTCCAACGTCATCGACATGATCAAGCGCAATCCGGATTCACGGCGGCTGATCGTGAGTGCATGGAATCCGGCCGACGTCGACAAGATGGCGCTGCCACCCTGTCACTGCCTGTTTCAGTTCTATGTCGCCAACGGCAAGTTGTCGTGCCAACTCTATCAGCGTTCGGCCGACGTGTTCCTCGGCGTGCCCTTCAACATCGCTTCCTACGCGCTGCTGACAATGATGGTGGCGCAGGTGACGGGGCTGAAGCCCGGCGATTTCGTGCACTCGTTCGGCGACACGCATCTCTACTCCAACCATCTCGAACAGGCGCGGCTGCAACTGACGCGGCCGACCCGGCCGCTGCCGGTCATGAAGATCAATCCTGACGTGAAGGACATCTTCGCGTTCCGCTACGAGGATTTCGTGCTCGAAGGCTACGACCCGCATCCGCACATCAAGGCCGCGGTGGCTGTATGAGCAGCGGTGTGAGGGATTGATGTCTCTCAACATCCGCCGCGCGCGCCCGGGCGAAGCGGGACTTGTGCTGTCCTTTGTTCGCGAACTCGCCGAATATGAAAAGCTGCTGCACGAAGTCGCGGCGACCGAAGCCGACCTCGATTCCGAGCTGTTTGGCGCCAACCCGCGGCTGTTTTGCGAGATCGCGGAGTGGAATGGCGAGGCCGTGGGCTTCGCGGTCTGGTTCGTCAATTTTTCGACCTTCAGCGGCCGCGCCGGAATCTATCTGGAGGACCTGTTCGTCCGCCCGGCGCTGCGCGGCAAGGGGATCGGCAAGGCGTTGCTGGTGCATCTGGCAAAAGAATGCATCGCCAACGGCTGGTCGCGTCTGCAATGGTCGGTGCTCGACTGGAACACGCCGTCGATCGAATTCTACAAATCGCTCGGTGCTGATCTGATGGACGAGTGGACGGTTTGCCGGGTCGGCGGTCCGGCGCTGACGGCGCTCGCGCAAGGAGGGCGGTGATGGAAATCGTGCTCGTCGTCGCCGTCGCCGAGAACGGCGTGATCGGGCGCGACAATGCAATTCCCTGGCGCCTGAAAACCGACCAGCAACGCTTCAAGGCGATCACGTTGAACAAGCCGGTGGTGATGGGACGGAAGACCTTCGAGTCGCTGCGCCGTCCGCTTCCGGGCCGGACAAACATCGTCGTGACGCGTGATCCGGACTACCGGGCCCATGGCGCGGTCGTCACGACGTCGTTCGAGAATGCCCGCGCGGTTGCACATGGTGACGCACTGCGGCGTTTCGCCACTGAAATCGCCGTGATTGGCGGCGCGGAGATCTATGCACAGTGGATGGCGCTAGCCAGCCGCCTCGAAATAACCGAAGTGCACGTCCGGCCCGACGGCGATACCCATTTCGCCGCGATCGATGGGGCGGCTTGGGAAGAGGTGGCGCGGGTGCGGAATCCGGCCGGCCCAGACGACAGCGCCGACTTCTCGTATGTGACATATCGTCGGCGCGGACAGCGTTAACCGCGCTAGCCAATGTTTGCATTGACAAATATGGCGTCAAGCATAGCTGCTTCGTGCCGGAAGCTTGCGTTGTAAGGGCCCT
>DATCXE010000186.1:0-3166 GCA_036565985.1 Bradyrhizobium sp. | reverse complement strand
GCGGATGGAAGCGATCGTCCAGGACGGCATGCCGCAGGGCTCCTACGAGTTCCAGTTCACGCTTTCATCCGGCAAGCGGCCGGATTGCGTGGTGTTCCTGCCCGACCAGCGCCCGCTCTGCATCGACGCGAAATTTCCGCTGGAAGCGATGACCGCGCTGCACGACGCGCGCAGCGACGAGGAGCGCAAATTCGCAACCCAACGCCTGCGCAACGACGTAATGAAGCACGTGAACGACATCGCCGAGAAATATCTGATCACCGGCGAGACCCAGGACACCGCGCTGATGTTCGTGCCGTCGGAATCGGTCTACGCCGAAATCCATGACGGTTTTGACGACGTGATCCAGAAGGCCTACCGCGCCCGCGTCGTGCTGGTGTCGCCCTCGCTGCTGATGCTGGCGATCCAGGTAATGCAGCAGATTTTGAAGGACGCGCGGATGCGCGACGCCGCCGACCAGATCCGCACCGAAGTGCTCAATCTCGGCGACGATCTGGGCCGCCTGCGCGATCGCGTGCTGAAGCTGCAGAAGCACTTTGGCGACGTCAACGAGGACGTCCGCCAGATCCTGATCTCCGCCGACAAGATCGAAAAGCGCGCCGGGCGGATCGAGGAACTCGATTTCAGCAAGACCGACGCGCCGGCCGAGACGGCGCGCGTGGTCAAGAGCGAAACACCGGAACTGTTCCCCCTGCCGCGCAAGCTGCAGGCGGGGGAGTAGACTTGCGAAGCTACACGCTCCACTGTCATCGCCCGGCTTGACCGGGCGACCCAGTATCCCAGAGGCGGCAGATGGGAGCACGCAGCTACTACGTCTACATTCTCGCCAGCCGCATCGGCGGCACGCTCTACATCGGCGTGACAAATGATCCGGTCCGGCGCGTCGGTGAGCATAAGCTGAAGATCGCCGAGGGCTTCACCAAGAAGCACGACGTGACCCGGTTAGTCTATTTCGAAGCCTTCGATCAGATAGAACAGTCCATTCATCGCGAGAAGCGGCTCAAGAAATGGCCGCGAGCCTGGAAGATATCGCTGATCGAGCAACAAAATCCGGACTGGATTGATCTCTACCCCGAGATTGCTGGAGGCGGTGGATAGGCCTCTGGAATACTGGGTCGCCCGGTCAAGCCGGGCGATGACAGTCTTTTCCCGTCAAAATCTGCTAACAGCCTTCTCATGACCGCACCCGAAGCTGCCCCTCAGACGACATCGACCGCCCCCTCCTGGCGCGAGGCGTGGGCGGTGTACCTGCAGCCGCGCGTGCTGATCGTGCTGATGCTCGGCTTTTCCTCCGGGCTGCCGCTGGCGCTGTCGGGATCGACTCTGTTGGTGTGGATGCGCGAATCCGGCGTCGATCTCGGCACCATCGGGCTGTTTGCGCTGGTCGGCACGCCCTACACGCTGAAATTCATCTGGGCCCCGCTGGTCGATGCGCTGCATGTGCCGCTCTTCACGCGCGCGTTCGGCCGCCGCCGGGGCTGGCTGGTGTTCTCGCAACTGCTGCTGATCGGCGCGATCCTGCTGCTGGCGCTGACCGACCCTGCG
This sequence comes from Bradyrhizobium sp., assembly GCA_036565985.1. GTDB lineage: Bacteria > Pseudomonadota > Alphaproteobacteria > Rhizobiales > Xanthobacteraceae > Bradyrhizobium. The sequence continues at coordinate 1,621 of DATCXE010000186.1, read as the reverse complement.
CGCTCGCCGCTGTTCGTCGCCCTCGGGGCGCTACTGGTCGCGACCATGTCGTCGACGCAGGACATCGTCGTCGATGCGTTTCGCGTCGAAAGCCTGCCCGAAAGCGAGCAGGCCGCCGGCATGGCGTCCTATGTCGCGGCCTACCGGATCGGCATGCTGATCTCGACCGCCGGCGTGCTGTTTCTGGTCAGCGCGTTCGAAAGCACCGGCCTCGGACGCCAGGCCGCGTGGATGTGGGGCTATGTTGCCATGGCCGCATTGGTGCTGATCGGCACCATCACGGCGCTGGTCGCCACCGAGCCCGAGCAATCGGTGCGCGCGGAGGAAGAGACCCGCGGCGAGGCCGCGCTCTCCCGCGTCATGCATGCGGCGGTGGGGGCGTTCTCGGAGTTTCTTTCGCGCAAATATGCCTTGACGGTGCTGGCCTTCGTCGTGCTGTTCAAGTTCACCGACGCGTTTTCCGGCACGATGACCGCGCCCTTCGTGATCGACCTCGGCTTCACCCGCAACGACTATGCCGCCATCGTCAAGGGCGTCGGCCTGATCGCTACACTGGTCGGCGGATTTGCCGGCGGCTATCTAGCGCGACGCTATTCGCTGGTCGCAAGCCTGTGGATCGGCGGCGTGCTGCAGGCGATCTCGAACCTGGTCTTCGCCTGGCTCGCCTTTGTCGGCGTCAATCAGTGGGCACTGGCCGTCGCTATCTCGGCGGAAAACTTCACCGGTGCGATCGGCACCGTGATCTTCGTCGCCTATCTCTCCGCGCTGTGCCAGAACCCGTTGCACACCGCCACGCAATACGCGCTGCTCACGGCGCTCGCCGCCGTCGGGCGCACCTATCTCTCTTCCGGCGCAGGCTTTGTCGCGGCAACGACGGGCTGGCCGCTGTTCTTCGTGATTTCAGTCGTGGTCGCGATTCCAAGCCTGATCCTGCTGGCCTGGCTGCAGCGGCGCGGGCATTTTGACGAAGTGGGGACGGTGAAGGTTTAGTTCTCTCGTCGTCACCCGCGAAGGCGGGGGACCCGGTATTCCAGAGCAGTTGCGATAAAATCGAGAGAGCGCGGCGTACTGGATCGCCCGATCGAGCCGGGCGACGACACCTTTCGTGTTGGCGAGTTCAATGCTTCGTCACCACGCTCCACTTCGTGATCACGGCTTCGCTCATCTGCCCGGCATCCTGCGCGCAGGCGACTTCATCGACCTTCACGGAAATTTCCTTGCCGATGAAATTCTTCAACTGCGCGGCCTGGGCGTCGCTTGAGGTGACGAGCTGGAACGTCTCGGGGCCGGTTTCGAGATTGCAGAGGCCGCTCGGCGCCGGCAGCCGGCGCGGCTCGCTGGTGATCTGGTAGGTCGGGACCCGCTTGCCCTTGTTGCCGGCGCGAACCTTCATGGCGTTGAGTTCCCCCGACAGAACGTCGCCGGCTTTGATCGGCTTGCCGGGCTTCGGCGCGGGCTCGGCCTGCTGCGCCCAGGCGGCAGGCGCAATCAGAGCTGCCACCATGATGACCGCAAAGCGGGAGCGTATGGCGAATCGTCGTTTCGTCATGGGTCGGTTCCGTTTGTGCTGGATTCTTGTTTTGACACGTTTTCTTGACGCGAACCGGTTCCCACTTCGCTT
>DATCXE010000168.1:0-4901 GCA_036565985.1 Bradyrhizobium sp. | reverse complement strand
GCTGATGTGCCGGGCCTCGTCGCCCTGGCCGCGACCGAGCGTTCCGTCATCTACCAGGGCGTATTCGGCGTGAGAAGCACCGGTGCGCGCGCAGGCATGTCGGCCGATACGATCTTCAGCATTGCATCGATGACCAAGCTGTTGACGTCGGTCGCAGCCATGCAGCTCGTCGAACGGGGCAGGATCAAGCTGGACGAGCCGGCGGCAAGAATCGATCCGGAACTCGGATCGCCGCAGGTTCTCGACGGTTTCGATTCACAAGGGACGCCGCAACTGCGCGCCGCCCGGAAGCCCATCACGCTGCGCCATCTGCTCACGCACACGTCCGGGTTCAGCTATCAGCTCTGGGACACCAATGTCATTCGCTACGGCAAGGCGGCACGCAACAATCCGGCGCTGCCCCGCGCGCCGCTGATGTTCGATCCGGACGCCAGATGGGCTTACGGCGGCAGCCTCGACCGGGTCGGCCGGCTGGTCGAGATCATCAGCGGGCAAAATCTGGACCGCTATTTCCACGATCACATCCTTGGCCCGCTCGGGATGAATGACACCGGCTTCGTGCTTACGGAGAACCAGCACGCGCGCCGGGCAAGTCTGCATCTGCGCACGCCGGATGGAACGCTTGCGCCGCAGCCTTTGGTGAAACGAGGTGCCCCAAAAGTGTTTTCGGGGGGCGGGGGCATCTATTCCACCGCACCGGACTATCTGGTCCTGCTTCAGGCGCTGTTGAATGGCGGCGGGCCTGCCGGGAAAGGCATCCTGCGTCCGCAGACGGTGGCGCTGATGTCCACCAACCAGATCGGCAACCTCGACGCGGGAATTCTAAAGACGACAAATCCGGCGCTGTCCGACGACGTCGATTTCTTCCCGGGCGTCCGCCTGCGCTGGGGGCTCGGCGACATGATCAACATCGATCCCGTGCCTGATGGCCGCAGGGCCGGCAGCCAGACCTGGGCCGGGCTTTACAATACCTATTACTGGATCGACCCGGCCTCGCGGATCGCTGGTGTGATCATGATGCAGATCCTCCCCTTCGCCGACCGGCGTGCCCTGAGCGTCTACCGCCTGTTCGAACGCGGCATATACCGTTCCCACAAGCCGGCCTGAGCCGCCATTGGGAAATCGCGGCGTCACGCTTCCTTCTCGGCAGGCTTTTTCGCGGGCTTCTTTGCCGGAGCCGGCTTCCATTCTGCCGCGGCGTATTTGATCGCGCGCGCGTAGCTGTCGGCGGTATTTTCCGCCGAGTTCTGCAGCCGCTTCGCCGCGGCAGCGCCATGCAACATCGCACTTTTCGCGAGATGCCTCAGCTGATCCCTCGCATCCCTGTCCTTTGCCTTGGCGGCGCGAGCCATGATCTGGTCGCGCCGCTTCTTGACGGCGGCCATCAGGCTCTTGTTCTGCGCCTTTGCGATTTGCCGGATGACGGCGTCGAGATCGGCTTCAGCCATGGTTGCTCACTCTTGCCGCGCCACGCCGTCCGCGGGGTACGGGGATCGGCGTGTCACGTTTGATGAAGGATGGACGCCATTGTGTCGCCGCGGCGTTTTCATTTCAAGCGCGTTTCTCCCAGGCCGTCACGTCCCTCCCGGCCGCCGTTCACTGCTGTGCGAAGTGGGTCGGCGTCGGAGATCCCCGACAATCCCGGGCTTGCCCTCGCGCGCCGGGAGTAATGCCGGGATGTCGCTAACAATGAGTTAACCGTTGTATTGCTAAGGGTACTCAACCAGCAGGAGGACCAGTGGATGCGCAATCTCACAGTCTATCAGCGCTTTGCCATGATCATCGCGGCGCTGTCGATCGTCCTCTTCGCCGTCTCCGCCTTGCAGATCCTGGTGTTGCGCGATGCGGTGCTCGATGAAAGGCGCACCACCGTGCGCGATCTTGTCGAGGCCGCGACCAGAATTCTCGCCCACTATGAGGGTGAGGCCGAGGCCGGCAAGATCGAACCGGACCGGGCGCGGCAAATGGCCTTCGCCTCGATCAGCGCCATGCGCTGGGGCGAGTACTCGGATTATGTCGGTGTGTACGGCACGGGGAGCACTGATGCCGGCGTCACCTACGTGCATGCCAACCCAAAATATATCAACGTCAATCGCTGGGAGTTCAAGGACAGCACCGGCAAGCTCCTGATCCAGGACATCGTGCGGACCGCGCGCGCCGGCGGTGGCTTTGTCGAGTACCTTGCGCCCCGCTCTGCCGGCGGCGCCGAACTGCGAAAACTCTCCTATGTCGGATCCTTTGGCGCCGGAGACAAAATGCTGGCGCTCCAGGCCGGCGCCTATGTCGATGACGTCGACGCCGTGGTCTTCCGACGGATGCTTTGGGCCGGGATCGCCGGACTGGCCGGGCTTGCGATCGCCGGGCTCGTTGCGTTCTGGCTTGGCCGCGGCCTGGTCGTTCCGCTGAAGCGAACCTGCGAGGCCATGGACGAACTGGCCAGGGGCAACCTCGCCGTCGACATTCCCTATGCCGACCGCAGCAATGAAACCGGCCGGATTGCGCGAAGCCTGCAGGTCTTCAAGGATCATCTGGTCGAAACGACGCGGCTCCGCACCGAGCAGGAGGAGATGAAGACGCGTTCCGTCGAGGAGCGGCGCGCGGTCATGATCCGCATTGCCGACGATTTCGAGCGCAGCATTGGCGGAGTGATCCGGGGGACTGCGACCGCCGCCGATGAACTGCAGAATTCGGCTTCGTCGATGTCCACCATCGCGGTGGGAACCACGGATCAGAGCGCCAAGGTCGCGGCGGCCGCCGAGCAGACAGCGTCGAACGTACAGACCGTAGCGGCCTCGGCCGAGGAACTGTCCAGCTCGATCCAGGAGATCGCGCGGCAGGTCACCCAGTCGTCATCAATCGCGCAAAGCGCGGTCGGGCAGGCAGGCCGAACGGAGGCGATGGTCGGGCGGTTGGTGGAGGCTTCGCAAAAGATCGGCGAGGTCATGGCGTTGATCCAGACCATCGCGGGACAGACCAATCTCCTGGCATTGAACGCAACGATCGAGGCGGCGCGGGCAGGCGAGGCCGGCAAGGGCTTCGCCGTCGTGGCCACCGAGGTCAAGGCGCTGTCGTCGCAAACGGCCAAGGCCACTGAAGAAATCACGAGCCAGATCCAGGCCATCCGCGACGCCACCGGCTCGACCGTCGATGCGATCCGCGAGATCGGCACCACCATCGGGCAGATGAACGAGATCACCGGCTCCATCGCCGCCGCGGTCGAGCAGCAGGGCGCTGCGACCAACGAGATTGCCCGGAGCGTGCAGCAGGCGGCACAAGGCGCCCAGGGCGTCATGCAGAACATCGCGGGCGTACGCGAAGCGTCCGTCCAGGTCGACGCTGCCGCTACCCTCGTGCTGAATGCGGCCGCGCGGCTCACCTCCCAATCCGAGCAGCTCGAGACCGAAACCGGAAAATTCCTCGGCAACATCCGCGCCGCCTGACCTGGCCAATCGTTCCACAGGTCTTGAAGGATAGAGGTCTTGCAGGATGGTCCCTTGCTCTAGCCTGAGGTCACCTGATTCCTGCCGCGTCCGAGCGCGAATTGACCGACCGGGCCCTCGACATGGAATTCGAGCCCCGTCATCTTCGCGAAGAGGTCGATGTTGCCGGTGCCGATGGCGCAGCCACCGAGGCCCATCTCAGTCGCCGCGAGGTAAAACGTCTGGATCATGCAGCCGACGTCTTTCAGGATCAGCGAGTAGGCGATGGAGCTGTACTTCCAGGAGATCCGCCCGAAGCGAGCGGCGATCGTGATCAGCACCTGGGGCGGGCCTGACGCGTCCATGGCAAACTCGGCTGCTGCCGAAAGCGCCTGCAGTTGCTGCGCGGAAGCCCCGATCGCCACCAGCGTGTGGCCGCCCGCGTCGTAGTGGTAAAGTCCGCGCGCAAGTCCCTCGCAGTTGGAAACCGCCAGATACAATTCCAGCTCGTAGGCGCTGCCCGCCGACGGATACGGCCTTGTGCTGTAGCTGAACCCGGGGCCGGCTTGGGAACTCGCGTCACTCGTCCATTCCGACAGCACCCGGGCAGCGCTGTCCAGGAACTGCGCGAGTTCGGCGAGCGTGATCGGATGCGCGTCATCGAAATCCCGGATTGAATGGCGTTCGCGCAACAGCCTTGCGAAGGGCGGCGCCGAATCCGGGGCGGAGAATTTCCGCAGGTCGATCTTCTTGCCGGGCCATGGCGGACGCACCGCAGGCGGCGGTGAAACGACGCCGGCATAGGCGTAGGTGCTGCCAACCGGACTGGTCTGGTGCCCCTCCGTGCTCCGCGTGTGAAACACCAGGTCATGGAAATCCCACAGGACGAGGTTGCCATCGCCTTCATTCTCCCGAAGGCCGTCGCCGCTTTTCGCATCGAGCTTGAGCAGGAACTGGCTGTCCAGCAGCAGTTCGAGCAGCTCGATGTTGAAGGCGGCGGCGTCGCGGCGAAGCCCGCTGATCCTCTCGGGCCGCGACAGCGCAGCGAGCATGGCGGCAATGGCGGGATCGCCGATGCGAAACACCGCGCCGGCGCGCGGCGATTCCAGCACCAGTCCGTTGCCGCGCCGGTGCAGATAGGAAAAGCGCGACAGTACGACGGTGTCGCGCTCGGCAAGCTTCGCGCGTTGCGGCCAGTATTCAGGGATCTGGGGCTCGATGACCACGAGATCCTGCCCATCGCGCGGAGAGGACAGGCGATATTCGAGGAGCCCGTGGCGCGCCAGCCGATGTACCAGGGCATCGATTTCCCTCGCGATGGCGGTCTTGCCGGCAAAGGATGCGAGCGGCAGGCCGTCGGCCAATTTTCGCGCGCCGTCGATCGCGGCCTTGCTCAATTGCCCCAGATTGACGGAATAGCCGTTCACGAAGCCGGCGATGCTGCCGTCCGCTTGCATCTGCAGGGAGAGATGACCGTTCAAC
>DATCXE010000154.1:0-4849 GCA_036565985.1 Bradyrhizobium sp. | reverse complement strand
ACACGTCCGACCGGCGCCTCGCGGTCGCCGGAAACGATCTCCACGGGAAGGCCAAGGTGCTTCAGCCTGGCGACGGCGACGGCCCCGTCCGTCCGCAGCGTGTCCTCGAAGCAGAAACCCGTCACCCACTGGCCGTTCCGTGTCAGGACAACCGACGCAGCTTCAGCAATCGATTCCGCGCCTTCGAGCGCCCATGACGGCTTCCCCAACCGATAGATCGTCGCGCCCGATTGCGCCTGCAGCCCGAATCCTGCCTGTTCGGTGACGCTGTCGAACACAACCGGTGGTGGCGCGAGCCCGGCGCCAGTTTCGACGAGCGCCTGCGAATAGGGATGCCTGGAATGCGAGGCGAGCGCGGCCGCGAGACCGAGGGCCGCGCCGTCGATGTGTTCCCTCGAAACCAGGCGCGGCGCGGCCGAGGTCAGCGTTCCCGTCTTGTCGAAGATGACGGCATCAATCTCCGCAAGGCGCTCGATCGAGGAACCGTCCTTGACCATGATACCGCTTTTGAACAGCCGTTGCGCGGCCATCACCTGCACGATCGGCACCGCAAGTCCCAGCGCGCAAGGGCACGTGATGATGAGGACAGCGATGGCAATGGTGATGGCGTTGTGCAGATCGCCGGTTGCGATCATCCAGCCGACAAACGTCAGAAATGCCGCGGCATGCACGACCGGCGCGTAGAGCGCCGCGGCGCGGTCGGCGATGCGCCGATAGCCGGAGCGGCCCTGCTCGGCCGCTTCCATCATCCGTATCATTTCGGCGAGGAACGAATTGCCGGCCTTCGCCGTCGCGATCAGCGTCAGCGGGCCGGTGAGGTTCAGCGTGCCCGCGAGCACCGCCGATCCCGCTGTTGCATGCAGCGGGACGCTCTCGCCGGAGACCAGCGAAACGTCAAACTCGGAATCCCCCTTGCTCACGGTCGCATCGACCGGGACACGCTCCCCGGCGCTGAGCGTAACGATCATGCCGGGTTCGATCTCCTCGACCGGAAGATAGGCCTGCGTGCCGTCCGCCTGCACCACGAACGCGCCGCGCGCGGCGAGCCGGACCAGGCTGCTGACGGCCTGCCGCGCCCGCTCACGCATCATGTGATCCAGCGTGCGCCCGATCAGCAGAAAGAACAGCAGCGAGATCGCGGCATCGAAATAGGCGTGCGGGCCGTGCTGCACCGTCTCATACACGCTCATGCCAAAGGCGAGCAGAACGCCGAGCGAGATCGGAACGTCCATGTTGGTCCGTCCGTGCCTGAGCGCCCGCCACGCGGACCGGAAAAATATCCGCCCCGAATAGGCCAGCGCCGGCAGCGCGATGATCATGGACAGCCAGTGGAACAGGTCCCTTGTATCAGCCTCGGCGCCGGACCAGATCGAGACCGACAGCAGCATGATATTGCTCGAGGCAAAGCCCGCCACCGCAAGCGCCCGGATCAGTTCGGACAGCGCGCCGTCATCCTTGCCGGACTCGATGTCGAACAGATGGGCCTCGAAGCCGACACGCTTCAGGGTCTCGATAAGCGGCGGCGGGCCGCCGTCCGCTTGCCACCTGACCGTCACGCGCTTGGCCGACAGGTTGGCCCGCGCGCTTTCGACGCCCCCAAGTCCGCCGAGCGCCTTCTCGATCGTCCGGATACATGCGCCACAGTGAATCGCGGGTACGGCGAGGTCGGTCTGGCGAATGCCGTCGGCGACCACGCGGCTCGCAAGCAGGACTTCCTCGTCGCCAGCGCCAGCGCCCGGCATCGCCGTCAGTTCCACTCCCGGTCCGCAACAACCCATCGGAGAGAACTCCAAATGCCTCGCACTAGGACTCAGGCCGGATCGCCTTGTAAGCGTGCCAGCTTCCATGCCCGAGCACCGGGAAAATGACGATCATTCCCAAAAGTCCGGTCGCGATGCCGATCACGATCAGCACCAGCATGATGGCCGCCCAGGTGAGCATGACCGGGAGATTGTTCCAGACCAGCGCCATGCTGGTGCCCATGGCAGTCAACGCGTCCACGCGTTCCGACAGCAGCATCGGGATCGAAAAGGCGCTGATGGCGAATGCAAACGCTGCAAACAGCCCCCCGATGGCACTGCCGACAATCAACATCGCCCAGCCGACGTCTGTCGTGAACAGCATGGGAACGATGTGGTCGAGACCGGGAAACGGCCGCACGCCGAAAAACAGCGCATACACGATCACGGCAGCGCGCATCCACAGCAGCGTCAGCAGAAACAGCAGCACGCCTGCGAACAGCACCTGTCCGCCGGACTCCGGCCTGACGAAGACCATCTGCCACAGGCCGACGGGCCGGCCTTCCGCGATCCGCCGGCTTTTTTCGTACAGGCCGATCCCGATGATGGGACCGACCACCATGAAGCCGGCAAACGCCGGAAGCAGGATGAAGTCCCAGCGCAGCGCGAACAGCCCGACGGTGGTGACGACGGAAACCAGAAACACGAGCAACCCGTAACTGATGCTGGCTGCCGGATCGATGGTGAAGTCGCGCCAGCCGGCTCTGAGCCAGTCGAATGCGGCGGCGGGAGCGAGGTTTCGGTTCCAGGTCCCCGCGCGTGGCAGAGGCGGAACAACGGCCGGTATCGGCGCCATCATCGGTCTCCCTCTCGTCTCATCGCGGCGTGCATGACGATCGCGCCGCGCTGAACTTTCCGTCCCTGCCGGAGCCCTCGCCCTGGCGCACATGCGCAACGCATTCCGGTTGCGACACGATGGCCATATAGACGAGGTGCGAATTGGCGACCAGCAGCAGCAACAGCCCGGCGCCGATCGCGGCCCAAACCACGACCTTTGTCCGGATCGGCCTTGTCGCTGCGCCGGTCGCGCTCATCGGTCCCCCCGGCGGAGGTCGAACAGATAGAGCGCGAGAATCTTGCGGTCGAGCGGCGAGAGCCTGCCGTCCCAGCTTGGCATGTGGCCTTGCCGGCCGCCCCACACGGTATCGTAGACCGACTCGGCGTCGCCGCCGTAGATCCAGGACTTGTCCGTCAGATCCGGCGCGCCGAGTTCGGCGTTACCCTTGGCATTGTCGCCATGGCAGGTGACGCAATTGGCGGCGAAGACCGCCTTGCCGGCCTCGATTGTCGCCGCGGGCACGTCCTTCGCGAAAGCCGGATCGGAAAGGCTGCGCACGTAAGCCACGACGTCGTCGAGCTCGCCCTTCTTGAGCAACTGATCGCGCCCGAACGCCATCATCTGCGAGCTGCGGCTCTGCGGGTGGGCCGAGTTGATGCCGACGCGGATCGTCTCAGCGATGGCTTCGGGATCGCCGCCCCAAAGCCACGACGCCGTCGTCAGGTTCGGAAAACCCTTGCCGCCCTGCGCGTTCGATCCATGGCATGGCGCGCAATTGTCGCCGAACAGCGTCCGGCCGGTCTGCCGCACGACCTCCATCAGGCCGGGATCGGCCTGGATCTGCTTGAAGCTCTCGGCTTCGATGCGTTTGGACCAGCCGCTGCGCTCAAGCGCGGCCTGCGCCAGGTTCTCGTTGACCGTGGTGCGCTGATCGATGCCGAGCAGACCCTTGGTAAAAGTCACCCCGAGCGGCCATGCCGGAAACAGCACCCAGTAGACGACGGAGAACAAGGCCGTTGCGATCAGGAAGAAATAGACCGGCCGGGGGACCGGCGTGTTCAATTCCTTGATGCCGTTCCATTCGTGCCCGGTCGTCATGTGGCCGGTATGCGGATCGCGTTCCTCTACCGCCATGACTTGTCCCTGGATGGCTGATCCCCAAGTGGCTGATCCCTGTGCGGCCTGTCCTCGCCCCCGAGTATGGAGTGCGCCGCCTCGTCGAACCGCTTCTTGTTCGACGGCCAGAATGCGTAAACCACAATGACGACTGAAAGCGCGATCAGATAGAACAGACCGAACGACTTCGAGAACCAGACTGTAAAATCATGATCCATGATCAACCTCCTGCGGCGTGCTTGTGCGCAGCGTCGGTCAGCTTGCCGAGGATTTGCAGGTAGGCGACCAGGGCATCCATCTCGGTCAGTTGGCCCGGCTTTCCGTCGAAGACGCGGACATTGGTGTCCGCGCCGTAGCGCTTGGTAACCCCTTCGGCGAACGGCGTATCGGGCGCGGCCTGCCCGTAGGCGTCGGACTTCGCGTTGGCGATCATGTCGTCGGTGTAGGGCACGCCGACCTTGCGAAGCGCCGCCAGATGAACGCCGAGATCGTCATAACGCAGTTCGGTGCGGCCGAGCCACGAGTAATGCGGCATCACCGATTCCGGAACGACGTCCCGGGGATTGTTGAGGTGCCGCACATGCCATTCGTCCGAATATTTGTTGCCGATGCGTGCGATATCCGGCCCGGTCCGCTTCGATCCCCAGAGCATGGGATGATCGTATTTGGATTCGACCGCGAGCGAGTAAGGGCCGTAGCGTTCGACTTCGTCGCGCAAGGTCCGGATCATCTGCGAATGGCAGGCATAGCAGCCTTCGCGGATGTAGATGTTGCGGCCTGCGATTTCGAGCGGCGTGTAGACCCGCATATCCGGCGCGTCTTCGACGGTCTGGTTGATCGTGAACAAGGGTACGATCTCCACCGCCCCGCCGATGGCGGCAACGACGATGATGCCCAGCACCAGGCCGATGGTCTTGCGCTCGAGCTGGTAATGCAGGTTGAACATGCCCCTTCACTCCGCCGGCTGAGGTGCGGAAACGCCTGCGACCGCGGGAACGGGAAGGTCGCCAACCCGCTCGTCCGCCGGCTGATCGGCCGTCCGTATCGTCATCCAGATGTTGTAGCATGCGACCAGTGCGCCGATCAGGAACAGCAGGCCGCCGATGGCGCGCGCGATATAATAGGGATGCATCGCGACCAGCGTGTCGACAAACGA
>DATCXE010000152.1:0-12265 GCA_036565985.1 Bradyrhizobium sp. | reverse complement strand
CCGCGCCTGCCGGACAGCTTCTCTCACTGGAACTGCGTGCGCTTGTAGTAGCCGCTCTCAACCAGCGTCTTCTCCCAATTGCTCTTGTAGACCACGACAGGCTTGAGCAGATAGGACGGCACCGCCTTGACGCCATTGTTGTAGGTCTTGGTGTCGTTGACAGGAACCTCCTTGCCGCTGAGCACGGCGTCGACCATGTCCACGGTGACGCGCGCGAGGTCGCGCGTATCCTTGAAGATGGTCGAGTATTGCTCACCGCGCAACATCGCCTTGATCGAGGGCACTTCGGCGTCCTGGCCGCTGACGATCGGCATCGGCTGATCGGAGCTGCCGTAACCCACGCCCTTCAGCGAGGAAATGATTCCGATCGAGAGGCCGTCATAGGGCGATAGCACCGCGTCGACGCGCTTCTTGCCGTAGAAGGCGCTGAGCAGATTGTCCATGCGGGACTGCGCGGTGGCGCCGTCCCAGCGCAGGGTCGAAACCTTGTCCATTCCCGTCTGCTTGCTGCCGACCACCAGCTTGCCGCTGTCGATGTAGGGCTGCAGCACCGACATCGCGCCGTTGTAGAAGAAGTAGGCGTTGTTGTCGTCCGGCGAGCCGCCGAACAATTCGATGTTGAACGGGCCCTTGCCTTCCTTCAGCCCAAGCCCCTGCTCGATCGACTGCGCCTGCAGGACGCCGACCTGGAAATTGTCGAAGGTCGCGTAGTAGTCGACGTTCGGCGTGTCACGGATCAGGCGGTCATAGGCGATCACGGTGATGCCCTTGGCCTTGGCCTGCTTGAGCACGTCCGAAAGCGTGGTGCCGTCGATCGCCGCGATCACCAGCACCTTGGCGCCCTTGGTCACCATGTTCTCGACCTGGGAGAGCTGGTTCGGGATATCGTCCTCGGCATATTGCAGGTCGGTGCCGTAGCCGCGCTCCTTCAGCACCTTGACGATGTTGTTGCCATCATCGATCCACCGCGCGGAGGATTTGGTCGGCATGGCGATGCCGATGGTCGGCTTGCTCTGTGCAAGCGCGTCGCCGGCGGAGGCTGCGACGACAAGGCCCGCCAGCGCGAGCGCGCACCAGGTAGCTATTTTAGGCATGTTTCACTCCCTCTTTATGTTGAACTTGCGAGTTTGACGTCCGGTTCCGGACGGCCGCGTGCGGCCGCCTCCAGCAGAAATGTGCGCCCGTGCTCCGGGTCGGCGGCACGCGCCGCCTCATCCATGCCCTGCCAGGCCGACGTGACCAGCAGACGCGAGAAATCCGGCCCGACAAAGGCCGGGCAGCTGGTCTGTCGCGCCGGCACCTGCAGACAACGCAGACGCTCGCCTTGCGGATTGTAGACGTCGACACAGCCGCCGCCCCACCGCGCATTCCAGATCAGGCCGTCGACGTCGACCACCGCACCATCGAGACCACCGACGCCGCGGTGCCGCAACAGCACCTCGGGCGGGCTTCGCGGCAGACCCGTCAACGGATCGAGCACGACACGATAGAGCTCATTCTTCGCCGTGTCGGCGAAATAGCCGGTCGCGCCGTCGGGCGAGAAGCAGATCGCATTTGGAATGCTGATGCCCGGAAAGAGTAGCGAGATTTCGCCCCGATAAAGCGCGTAGATCGCGCCGGCGCCTGGCTCCGCCTTGCGCCCCATGGTGCCGATCCAGAACGTCCCGGCAGGATGCACCCGCGCGTCATTCGAACGGTTGGCGGGCTTGTCAGCTTCAAGCGGACAAAAAAGGGTCATGCGACCGTCGCTGATCGAGCGGACGTAAAGCCCGTCTTCCGCCGCGATCAGCTGGCGCTCCGCATCGATGCGCGCCAGCGCGCTCGCCATTCTGCCAAGCCGGTGGATGCCGATCCGTCCGCCGTCGAGACGGGCCTCGAACAGCCGTCCCTCCAGAATGTCGAACCACCAGGCGGTATCGGTCGTGGCGTCGTAGGTCGGTCCCTCGCCGAGATGACAGCGTTCGGCAGACAGAACGGAAGTCGGCACCTGTTCCATCGTGTCGCTCATCCTCGCCCCTCGCCGGTCGAGACAAAGCGATAGACGGTGTGATGCCGATAGGTGTCGCCGGGCGCGAGGCGCGCGCTCGGAAAATCCGGCCGGTTGGGCGTATCAGGCCAGACCTGCGGTTCAAGGCAGATGGCATCCGACTGCCGATACAGCAGCCCCTGCTTTCCCTGGATCGATCCGTCGAGATAGTTTCCCGAATAGACCTGCAGGCCGGGCTGATCGGTCAGGAGTTCGAGGCCCCTTCCGGATCGCGGCGCTTCGAGCCGGGCTGCAAGACGCAATTCGCCTGCACCGTCGAGGCAGAAGTTGTGGTCGTAGCCCCGGCCGTTGCGCAATTGTTGCTCGTCGTGGCGGATCCGGGCGCCGATGGCCGAAGGGTTGCGGAAATCGAACGGCGTTCCCGCGACCGCTCTCGGCGGCCCGGGAAGCGGAATGGCGTCGGGATCGATCGCGAGAAAACGCTCGGCCAGGACGGTCAACCGGTGATCGAGAATGCCCACGCCCGACGCGGCGCCCTCCAGATTGAAGAAGCTGTGGTTGGTCAGGTTGACGACCGTGGGCCGGTCGGCGCGGGCTTCGAAGCTGATCGACAGTTCGGAAGGCCTCGTCAGGCGATAGGTGACGCCAACATCCAGCCGGGCGGGATACCCCTCCTCGCCGTCGGCGCTGACATAGGCGAGCGTCACGCAGGGTTCGGCGCCGTCCTCGATATCGGTGATCTGCCACAGCTTGCGGTCGAAGCCCTCAGGCCCGCCGTGAAGCGCATGCCTGCCGTTGTTGGCTGTCAACTGCACCGCATTGCCGTCGAGAACGAAGCGCGCGTTCGCGATCCGGTTGGCGCAGCGGCCCACAGTCGCGCCGAAGAAGCGCCGATTGCCGAAATAGCCATTGAACTCGTCATGCCCGAGCACGACGTCATCCAGGCGGCCGTTCTTGTCCGGCACCATCAACGCCTGGAGTGCTGCGCCGAACGTGATGATGCGGGCTTCAAAACCGTTCGCGGCTCGTAGCGACACGCGCTCGACGGGGCGGCCATCCGGCAGCTTACCGAAGACATCCCTCGCAACATTTGGCGCTGCATCAGCCATGGTCAGTCTTCAAAGCTTTCGACGATCTTGCGGCGGCCGAGCAGGAAGGCATCCGCGACGAGGCGAAGCGGCATGAGGTCGACATCGCTCGTGCCCGTCGCCGCCAATTCGACAAAACGGCGATAGAGCCCGCGATATTCCGCATCCGCCGCTTCGACCAGCACCTCGCCGCCGGCTGCGAGGCGCGCCCCGCCGCCGGAAAGCGTCAACGAACCGCGGTCGGTGTCGACGACGATGTCCCAACTCTGCGGGCCGGTCTGGCGGAAGTCGAATTCGGCTGCAATGGGCACCCCTTCGGAATCGGTCAGCGAAAGACGCGCGGCAATGGGCGCCTCGCGATTGGCCGGGAAAGAAAGCTCCGCCGCCGTCAAGAACAGCGGCTGCGGCAGGATCCTCGTGAGGATCGACAGCGCGTTGATGCCGGGATCGAACACGCCAAGACCGCCCGGCTCCCAGATCCAGCCCTGCCCCGGATGCCAGACGCGAACGTCCTCCTTCCAGTTGATCTGCACGGACTTGATGCGGCACGACGCCAGCCACTGCCGCGCCGGCTCGACCGCGGGCGCATAGCGCGAATGCCAGGTCGCGAACAGCGTCCGCCCGGCACGCGCCGCCGCTGCAATCAGAGGGTCGAGTTCGCTGACGCTCGCGCCCGGCGGCTTTTCCAGCATCACGTGCTTGCCGGCCGCGAGCGCCATGGCCGCCTGAGCACGCCGCACCTGCGGCGGCGTACAGAGCGCAACGGCGTCGATCGGCGGACCATCGCGCAACAACGCCTTCAGCGTCGGAAAATGCGGCAGGTCCGGCAGCGAGGCGTTGCGGCTGGCGACGGCGGCAAGCGTCACGCCATCGGTCGCCGCGATCGCGGGAACGTGCTGATCTCGCGCGATCTTGCCGAAGCCGACGATGGCGATCCGCAGCGCTGTCATGGCTGGTCTTCCCCAGCGGTTGCGAGGGCGGGTGCGGCCACGGTCCCATCGTGCCGGCTCATGCCGTTGTGAATCACCTCGATGATGGCCGCCGCTGCCGCATCCGCGTCGCCATCGACGATCGCATCGACGATCCGCTGGTGCCAGCGCAACACCGTCTCGCGATCCTGCGGCTCGACCGGCGCGCTGAGAAGAAATGAGGCCCGCAGCGCCGCCTCGATCACGTTCCCGATCGAGCGCATGAACGGATTGCCGGACGCATTGGCGACCGCGATATGCAAGGCGAGGTCGGCGTCGGCAAAAGCAACGGAGTCGGAAGCCTCGCGCCGCATCCGCTCCATGCTCTGCCGGAGTTCGGCCATGTCGGCTTCGGAACGCCGTACGGCTGCGAGCGCGGCCGCGCGCGGCTCGACGACCAGACGAATCTCCGCGAGGTCGCCGAGGAAGCGCTTGTCGATGCCGGCATCGAGATGCCATGCGAGCACGTCGGCATCGAACATGTTCCAGGCGCCGCGCTCCCGCACCACGGTGCCGACCCGCGCCTTGGTGCTGAGCAGACCCTTGGCAACCAGCGTCTTCACGCTCTCGCGCAGCACCGGCCGCGACACCTGGAACATCGCAGTGAGTTCGGCGTCGCCGGGCAGCCGCGTCCCCTCGGCATAGCGGCCGGCGATGATGTCGATGCCAATGCTGCGGGACACTTCGGCATGATTGGAATGCGCACGCCGCGTGGGGATGACGACGAGCGATGTCATGACTTCGCCCGCCTACCGCCGGCTGCACGCAGCGCAATCGCTGAAAGCGAACGACCAAAGGCAGCAGGAAAGAGAACGACAACGCGAGCGTGCACGCTGCAGAGCATGTGGGCGCATTCTCCCGGATTATTGTTCGGGATGCCTGCACCAGATGCACGGTGCCATGACACCTTCCGGCCACCCGTTTTGGGTGGCGGAAGGTACTATTTCACAGCAAAGGCGCCCTGACTAGTCATATTATTTTACTATTGTGAGAATGTGCGCGTGCAGGCGAGCATCCTCATTTGTCATTCGAGAACACCCGGCTGGCAAGCACATCCGCCGCCTCCAGGGACATGATATCGCGAGCCGTCATCACACGATCGAGGTCGGCGACGAGCCGATTGGCCTGGCGCAGCCGTATTCGATCGAGCGCGTTTCGGATCGAGCGGGCGTTGGAGAACAGCGGCTGGGTCTTGCGCGCCGCGATGTAGCGGATGAACGCCTCCCGCGCGTCGGCGCTGAACTTGTAGTTCATGTCGTGCAGCATCAGTTCGGCGATGGCCAGCAACTCGCCGCCGGAATAATCCGGAAAATCGATGTGGTGGGCGATGCGCGACCGGAAACCGGGATTGCTGGCGAAGAACTTGTCCATGCGGTCGCCATAGCCGGCGAGGATCACCACCAGGTCTTCCCGCTGCGATTCCATCACCTGCAGCAATATCTCGATCGCTTCCTGGCCATAGTCGCGTTCATTGTCGGGCCGGTACAGGTAATAGGCCTCATCGATGAACAGCACGCCGCCCATCGCCTTCTTCAGCACCTCCTTGGTCTTGGGCGCGGTATGGCCAATGTATTGCCCCACCAGTTCGTCGCGCGTCACCGAGACGACATGGCCGCGGCGAACGAAGCCGAGCCGGTGGAGAATGCTCGCGATCCGCAGCGCCACCGTGGTCTTGCCGGTCCCGGGGTTGCCGGTGAACGACATGTGCAGCGTCGGCGCGTCCGTCGTCAGGTTCATGCGCTTGCGGATTCGTTCGATCAGCAACAGCGACGCGATCTCGCGAATGCGGGTCTTGACCGGCTTCAAGCCGATCAGTTCATGGTCAAGCTGCGCGAGAATCTCCTCGATGCCGACGGCATCGAGTTCCTCGCGGAGGTTGACCTTGTCCGTCATGACTGGGGCATCCATGTCCATCACCTGGTCCTCAACGGCATTCTGAGAAAAAACTCCGCCGCCGCTTTCACAGCGGCGGAGCAGTGCATCCGGCCGGCGTCGATGAGGGAGTTCCGCGGCCGGACTGATCACGCGCTAACCGTAGCGGCGGCCCTCGGGCCGATCGGCCGCGTAGGATTTGGTGGTGTAGCGGATGTTGCGACCGGCCATCTCATGCCGCTCGAGGCGGAAGCCGGGCTCATCCTTCGGCCGGTTGACGATGAAGGACAGCCGCACGGACTCCCAGCCGTGGCTGGAGTCGAACGCCGAGAGGCGGATGTAGCGGTCGCCGTAGACTTTTCGGCATTGATCCAGTTCCATCATCACCCCGGCCGCGTCGCGGAGATCGAACATCGGCAATCCCCACATCTCCCAGAAATTGTTGCGTGGGTGCGGATCGTCGGTGAACTCGATGTTCACCGCCCATCCATTCTCCAGGCAATACTGGACCTGTCGGGAAATCTGCTCGTCGGTGAGATCGGGCAGGAACGAGAAGCAGCCCTGGGTAATGCGCATGATTTCGCTCCTTACATCGCGACGCTGGGTGTGGGGACGTAGTCGGGCATATCGGTCGATTCATAGTTGAAGGTGACGTTCTTCCAGATCTCGAGCGCCGATTTCAGCGGCGTGCAGGTCTCTGCCGCCCTGGCGAGAATTTCGGGGCCCTCGTGCAGGTAGTCGCGGCCTTCATTGCGCGCGAGAATCATCGCCTCCAGCGCCACGCGGTTGGCGGTCGCGCCGGCCTGAATGCCCATGGGATGGCCGATGGTGCCGCCGCCGAACTGCAGGATCACGTCTTCGCCGAGATGGTCGAGCAGCTGGTGCATCTGGCCTGCGTGAATGCCGCCGGACGCCACCGGCATCAGCCTGTTGAGACTGGCCCAGTGCTGGTCGAAGAACACGCCGTGCTCCAGCCGCGCCGGATTGTAGTCCTCGCGACAGATGTCGTAGTAGCCGCGCGTGGTCGCGGGGTCGCCTTCGAGCTTGCCGACCACGGTGCCCGCATGAATGTGATCGACGCCTGCGAGCCGCATCCATTTCGCGATCACGCGGAACGAAACGCCGTGGCTGCGCTGCCGCGTGTAGGTCGAATGCCCTGCCCTGTGCAGATGCAGGATCATGTCGTTGCGGCGTGCCCATTTGGCCATCGACTGGATCGCCGTGTAGCCGATCACCAGATCGATCATGATGATGACCGAGCCGAGTTCCCTGGCGAATTCGGCGCGTTCGTACATGTCTTCCATGGTACCGGCGGTGACGTTGAGATAGGTGCCCTTGATCTCGCCGGACGCGGCCTGCGCCTTGTTGACCGCCTCCATGCAATACAGGAAACGCTCACGCCAATGCATGAACGGCTGCGAGTTGATGTTCTCGTCGTCCTTGGTGAAGTCGAGCCCGCCCTTGAGCGCCTCGTAAACCACGCGTCCGTAATTGCGCCCGGAGAGTCCGAGTTTGGGTTTCACGGTGGCCCCCAGCAGCGGGCGGCCGAACTTGTCCATGCGCTCGCGCTCGACCACGATGCCGGTCGCCGGGCCCTGGAACGTCTTCACATAGGCCACCGGCAGCCGCATGTCCTCGAGCCGCAACGCCTTCAGCGGCTTGAAGCCGAACACGTTGCCGATGATCGAGGCCGACAGGTTGGCGATCGATCCCGGCTCGAACAGGTCGAGATCGTAGGCGATATACGCAAAGTATTGCCCCGGCGAGTTCGGCACGGGATCGACCCGGTAGCACTTTGCGCGGTATTTTTCGGCCGCCGTGAGCCGGTCGGTCCACACCACGGTCCAGGTCGCGGTCGAGGATTCGCCCGCCACCGCCGCCGACGCCTCGATCGGATCGACTCCGTCCTGCGGCGTCACCCTGAACAGCGCGATGACGTCGGTATCCTTGGGCAAATAATCAGGCTCCCAATAGCCCATTTTCCTGTATTCCAGGACACCGGACTTGTAGCGTTCCTTGCCGTGGAGTGTCATCGCGTGCTGGTTCATGCTGGTCTCCTCATGTTGCGAGCGGCGGCTGGCCGGGACCGTGGGGGTGAAAAGTTCATGCGGCATGGGTCATCTCTCCGATGCGTGGATCGAGTGCGCCCGAGCGGTAGCGCTTCGCCATCTCGGCCATCGGAATGACCTTGATCCTCGAGGCATGGCCTGCGGTTCCGAATTGCTCGAAGCGCTCGCGGCAAAGGTCGCGCAGCGCGTCCATCGCCGGCTTGAGGAATTTGCGCGGATCGAACTCGCTTCTGCTTTCCGTGGCGACCTTGCGGAAGGCTGCAGCCATCGCCAGCCGGCAATCGGTGTCGATATTGACCTTGCGGACACCGTGCCTGATCCCGCGGACGATTTCCTCGACCGGCACGCCCCAGGTCTGCGGCATCTCGCCGCCGAACTGGTTGAACATATCCTGCAGCGGTTGCGGCACCGACGAGGAGCCGTGCATCACCAGATGCGTGTTCGGCAGCCGCCGATGGATTTCCTCGACCACCCGCATGGCAAGGATGTCGCCATCGGGCTTGCGCGAGAACTTGTAGGCGCCGTGCGAAGTGCCCATCGCGATCGCCAGCGCGTCAACGCCGGTGGCGCGAACGAAATCGACCGCCTGGTCGGGATCAGTCAGCAGCTGATCGTGGCTGACTTCGCCCTCGACGCCATGGCCGTCCTCCTGTTCGCCGCCGCCATGTTCCAGCGAACCGAGCACGCCCAGCTCGCCTTCGACGGAAGCGCCGATCCAGTGCGCCATCTCGACCACGCGGCGGGTGATGCCGACGTTGTAGTCGTAGTCCGCCGCGGTCTTGCCGTCGGCCTCGAGCGAACCGTCCATCATCACGGACGTAAAGCCGCATTGCAGCGCCGTGGCGCAGGTTGCTTCCTCGTTGCCGTGGTCCTGATGCAGGCAGAGCGGAATCTGCGGATGCATCTCCTCCAGCGCATCGATCATCTTCGACAGCATGGTGTCGCTGGCATAGGACCGTGCGCCGCGCGAGGCCTGGATGATGACAGGCGCATCGGCGGCAGCCGCCGCCTCCATGATCGCAAGCCCCTGCTCCATGTTGTTGATGTTGAATGCCGGCACGCCGTAGCCGCGCTCGGCGGCGTGATCCAGCAATTGCCTCAGTGTGATTCTTGCCATCGGGCCCTCCGTGTTGTCAGCGTCACGCGTTGTTCGCCGCCATCCTTGCGCGCGCGATGCGGCGCAGCGCCGCCTTCGCCACCGCATCCGCGGTGATGCCGAATTCGCGATAGAGTGTTTCGGCGGGCGCCGAAGCGCCAAAGCCGGTCATGCCGACGAACTCGCCATCGTCGCCGAGCCAGCGCGCCCAGTCGCCCTCGACCGCGGCTTCGATGCCGATCCGCGGCACGCGTCCGAGAACCGCGGTGCGGTATTCGCGCGATTGCTGGCGAAACAGCTCGAAGCATGGTGCCGAGACCACGGCAGCGTGGACGTTCACGCTCGCCAGCAGTTCCGCGGCGTGCATTGCGATCGATACTTCCGAGCCCGTCGCGATCAGCGTGACGTCGCGGCCCTCCTCCGGATCGATCACCACGTAGGCGCCGAACGCCACCAGGTTCTGCTCGCCGCCCCCTTCACGGAACGTCGGCATCGCCTGCCGCGACAGGCACAGTACCGACGGGTTGTTTTGCGCCCGCAGCGCGCAGTCCCAGGCCTCGGCGGTCTCGACGGCATCGCCCGGCCGGAAAACCAGCAGGTTCGGAATCGCCCGCAACGATGTCAGATGCTCGACCGGCTGATGGGTGGGACCGTCCTCGCCCAGTCCAATGGAATCGTGCGTCATCACGTGGATGACGCGGATGCGCATCAGCGCCGCCAACCTGATCGCCGGGCGGCTGTAGTCGGCGAAGCTGAGGAACGTGCCGCCATAGGGGATGAAGCCGCCATGCAGTGCGATGCCGTTCATCGCCGCCGCCATGGCGTGCTCGCGGACGCCATAGTGAATGTAGCTGCCTCCGAAATCGCCGGGTCGCACCGGGTGCTGCGTCCTGGCCCGCGTCAGGTTGGAATGGGTCAGATCGGCGGAGCCGCCGAGCAAATTCGGCAACGCCCCGGCAATCTCGTCGATCACGAGCTGAGACGCCTGCCGGGTCGCGATGGTCGGCCGTTCGGCGCCGAAGCGATCGCGCAGCCGCGCCATCGCGTCGACATAACCGCACGGCAGATTGCGATTGAGGGCATCGTGAAACGGTGAGCGCATGGCGTCGATACGCCTCGTCCGTTCGATCCAGTCTCGGCGCGCCGCATGCCCGCGTGCACCAGCCTTGCGCCATTGCATGAGCACACCTTCCGGGATCAGGAACGGCGGGTGCGGCCAGTTCAGCGCGTCGCGGGTTTTTGCCACCTCGTCAGCGCCGAGCGGCGCGCCGTGCGCCTTCTCGCTGCCCTGGCGGTTCGGCGCCCCGAAGCCGATCAGCGTGCGGCAGGCGATCAGCGACGGCCGGCCGCTGTTGCGGGCCCGTTCGATGGCGGCGGCGATGGCTTCGGGATCGTGGCCGTCGATCCGGCACGCCGACCACCCGGAAGCCTGAAACCGCGCGAGTTGGTCGTCCGAGCACGACAGCGACGTCGCGCCGTCGATTGAAATCTGGTTGTCGTCGAACAGCACGATAAGGCGACTGAGCCCGAGATGGCCGGCGAGCGAGATCGCCTCGTGGCTGAGGCCCTCCATCAGGCAGCCGTCGCCCGCGATCACATAGGTGAAGTGATCGACGCAGTCGTCGCCGAAGCGCGCATTCATCAGCCGTTCGGCAAGCGCCATTCCGACCGCCGTGGCGATGCCCTGTCCGAGCGGCCCGGTGGTGGTCTCGACGCCAGGGGTGTGGCCATACTCGGGATGTCCCGGCGTCTTCGAGCCCCACTGCCGGAAGGCCCTCAGTTCGTCCGGCGTCACGCCCTCATAGCCCGTCAGGTGCAACAGCGCATACAGCAGCATCGAGCCGTGGCCGGCCGACAGCACGAAGCGATCGCGATCCGGCCATGATGGATCAGCCGGATCGAATTTCAGGAACCGCGAGAACAGCACGGTTGCGACGTCGGCCATGCCCATCGGCATGCCGGGATGACCGGACTTCGCCCGCTCGACGGCGTCGATCGCCAGGAAGCGGATCGCGTTGGCCATTTCCGGATGCGAAACGTCGGGGCGGCTTTCAATGCGGGACAGGACGGGAGCGTTCATATCGTGCGCCTCTTGCGTTCCATCAGTTGCAGGATCAGTGGGGTGAGGATGAGCTGCATCGCGAGGTCAAGCTTCGCGCCGTGGATCACGATCGAATTGGCGCGCGACATGAAGCTGTGCGGAATCATCGACAGCAGATAAGGAAAGTCGATGCCGCGCGGATTCTTCAGGCGGATCACCACCATCGATTCGTCCGGCGTCGGAATCCAGCGCGCGATGAACGGATTCGACGTATCGACGGTCGGCACGCGCTGGAAATTGATGTCGGTCTCGGCGAATTGCGGACAGATGTAGTTCACGTAATCGGGCATTCGCCGCAGGATGGTGTCGGTCACTGCCTCCGCGGTATAGCCGCGGGCGCTGCGGTCGCGGTGCAGCTTCTGGATCCATTCGAGGTTGATCACGGGCACGACGCCGATCTTGAGATCGGCATGCTGCGCTACGTTGACCTTGTCGGTCACGACGGCGCCGTGCAGTCCTTCGTAGAACAGCAGGTCGGACTCCGCGGGCAGCTGGTCCCATTTGGTGAACGTGCCGGGCTCGGCGCCGTACAGCTTCGCCTCGTCGTCATCGTGCACATAATGACGTGTCGTTCCGGTGCCGGACTCGCCGTAGTCGCGAAATACCTTTTCAAGTTCCTCGAACAGGTTGGTTTCAGGGCTGAAGTGGCTGAAATGCCTGTTGCCGCGCTCGGCTTCCTCCAGCATCTTCCGGCGCATCTCGGCGCGATTGTAGCGGTGGAAGGCGTCACCCTCGATATAGGTGGCAGCCACCTTTTCCCGGCGGAAGATCTGCTCGAAGGTCTTCTTCACCGACGTCGTGCCGGCGCCCGACGAGCCCGTGATCGATATGATGGGATGCGCCCGTGACATCACGTCGCCCCGTCAGCGGAACAGGCCGCGCCGCGCAAACAGCGGTGCGTTACTGTTGTCGAACATCGGCTCAACGCGTTCGTGGATGGCTGTGACGTCACGCACGCCGCGCATGGATCCCATGATCAGCGGCACCCGCTGATGGGGGGTTTTCGCCGCGAGTTCCAGAATTCGCCGGCGCCCGGTCGTTGCCGCGCCGCCCGCCCATTCCATCACCAGCGCCATCGGATGGG
>DATCXE010000147.1:0-5734 GCA_036565985.1 Bradyrhizobium sp. | reverse complement strand
CCCGGTACGTTGCGCGCGATCGGCGACGTTCGGCCGGTTCGTTCCCTGGCCCAGTCCCTGACGACCGCCGGCCGGACGCTGGTTGGGATTGCCGAATCTCTGCTGCAGGCCGGCATTGTTGTAGCGTGCGCCCTGGCGATGCGTGGGATTGTGCTGCCAATGCTCGACGCGGGCGCCGCGGTTGACGTCGATGCCGCCGCCGCCCCAATTGACGCGGCTGCCGCCCCAATAACCGCCGCGGCCCCAATAACCGCCCGAGGCCCAGCGGCCCAGTCCGTAGGCCGCGCCAAAGGCGATGCCGGTCGCAATGACGCCGGCGGCGATGTAACCGGGATATCCCCAATAATAGGGATAGGCCGGATAGTCCGCGTAGGGCCAGTCTCCGAACATGACGGGCGGGTCATAGTAGGGGACGTAGATGCTGTCGGCCACGGCAGGCTCGATGTAGATCATCTGCCGGTTCTGTTCCTGCCGCACCGTCACGACCTGCTCCCTGGTGGTCGCAAGCTTCTGCCTGTCATGCGCCCTCGCGCGCAGCCGCTGCACGGCGTCCATCACGTCCTGTTGCTGGGCCAGGAACGCTTCGCCGAGCCTTTGTGTCCAGTCGAGTTGCTCGTTCATCATCTCCAGCACGGAAGGTGTCGCGATCAGCGCCTTTACGCTCGAGTCCCAGCTCTGCTGCTCTGCGGCAGCCTTCAGCGCGTCCCCCTTCATCTTGCTGTTGTCCTTCAGCCATCGCTCGGCGCGGACGACTTCAAGCGGATAGGTGGCGGCCATCAGGACGTTGGCGAGGAGCGTGTCCGGATAAAGTGCGATCGGCGCGACCAGGCTATCCAGTTCGGCGGGCTTGAGCACTTGCGACGGGGCGGGCGCGGGTGCCGCCGGTGCTTCTGCGGCGGCCGGCGGTGGCGCTCCCGCAGGCGGGGCATTCTGATCGCTAGTCTGAGCTCGCGCCGGGTGAGCGAGGTACAGCGCGGCAAAAATGGCAAGGCAGCAGATCGTCTTGACTGGACGCATGGCTCGTCCCTGTGATGCATCATTAAGGGAGCGACCAGCCGCAGCGCGGTGCGTCCCTCCTTGACTGACCATCTTCCGAGTGCGGCAGATTGCGGCTCTGCCGGCCGGGGAGGTTGATGTAAATCAATGGAACTCATCCCCCTTCTTGTACGCGCGAACTGCTGTCGTACCGGAAGTGGAGCATCCCGATGTGGGTTCTGATGTACGTCTTCTCGTACTCGATCAGCCCTGTCGCAACGAGCGACAAGGAAGAGTGGAGGCTTCGCCCGACCGTCGTGTTTCAGGAATTTTCGAATGAAGAACGTTGCAAGACAGCCAAAGCGACACTCGAAGGCAGCCTGAAGGACGCGGGAGCCAGGCTGCGGAGCGGGTTGGAAGACTTGAAGAGCGTGGGTAAGGCCGACCCGGCGCAGATCATCATCGCTTACAATGTAGAATGCCTTCCGAAATAGATGCCGTTTATCTGGATTGGGCTGATCCGCTTATGGCGGAACTCACCGACGCGTGAGCGGCTTGTTGACCTAAATCAATCCACGTCCGGGCACGTATGCAGGCTCTCCCGCGGGGCGAGCCACACGAGACCCGGGAGTTTGCGATGATGATCAAAACAATGGTCGTTGCAGCGGCTGCAGTTCTCATAACATCGTCACCGTCCTACGCAGCGGAAACGTCTTCTACTGTAGGGATGCGGCATCCCAGTGCCGCCGACCTGAACGCCTTGACGGATGCGCGCGTCGGCATCATCAAGGCCGCCTTGCAGCTGACGCCCGATCAGGAAAAATACTGGCCGGCCGTGGAGGAGGCGATCCGCGCGAGAGCGAAGAACCGGCAAGCCCGGATGGAACGCGTGGCGGCACTGCGCGATAGTGGCGACCTGAAGGAAGTCGTCGGTGAGCGCAATCCGGTCGAACTCATGCAACGTCGGGCGGAAGTGCTGAATCAACGTGCGGCCGACATCAAGAAGCTCGCCGATGCCTGGGAACCGCTCTACAAGACGCTGGCTCCCGATCAAAAGAAGCGGATGGCCTTCGCGATGTATGCGGCCATGCGCGGGATGCGAGATGCGATCGAGCATCGTATCGAATCCGAGGATGACGATGACTAGGACAGGGTAGCCGAGCCGCCCCCGCAGCGCCGGAAGTTTCCGGCGCTGCAGAGGCTGCACCGCCGCCTCCTGCTGACGGCGGTTGGACCTTTCGTCCTTCTTTCGGCGATGGCTTCCGCCTCGGCACAGGTTTTCAATGTCCTCCGCCAACCGGCGCGCTCTTTGGCTTGCTCGTCAAGAGAAGGGCGATGCCGGCCAGCACCAGCACGATGCCGACCACCGCAAAGGTGTCGGAGAAGCCCATCACCAGCGCCTGCAGCTTGACGGTCTTGCCCAGTGCAACGATGGCCTGATGCCGTGCGCCCGCCGGATCGGTCATGCCGTGCGCCATGAAATAATCCGTCATGGTTGCGATCCGCTCGCGTACTTCCTCGCGGCCGAGATCGACGGCCTGGCCGATGATGTTGGAGTGGAACTGCTCGCGCTTGGTCACGATGGTGGAGAGCATGGCCGTGCCGACGGCGCCGCCGAGATTACGCATCATGTTGGAGATGCCGGAGGCGGCGGCTGCGTCCTGCGGTGCTACGCTGCCGAGCGAAATCGCGCTGAGCGGCGTCAGCAGCAACGCCTGGCCGACGGCGCGGACGATGTTGGGAATGAAAAGCTGGTCGCCCGAGTAGTCCAGCGACATCGCGGTGTTCATGAAGGAACTCGCCGCGAAGATGGCCGTTCCGGCAAAAGCGATGAAGCGGATGTCGAAGCGCTGCATCAGCTTCGGCACCAGCGGGATGAGCAATAGCTGCGGCAGGCCGGTCCACGCCAGCACGGTGCCGATCTGTTCGGCATTGTAGCGCTGCACCTGGCCGAGATAGGCCGGCAGCAGATAGATCGAGCCGAACAGCGCGAAGCCGATAAAGATCGCGGCGACGGTGCCGAGCCCGAAGTTGCGCTGGGTGAGCAGCCGCAGGCGCAGCAACGGCTTTTCGACGATCAGCTCGTTCGCCACGAACAGCGCCAGGCTGACGGCGGCGACGATCGCCAGCTTGACGATGAAGGGCGAGCCGAACCAGTCGTCCTTGTTGCCTTCCTCCAGCACCGCCTGCAGGGCTGATAGTCCGATGGCCATGGTGGCAATTCCGAACCAGTCACCCTCGCGCAGCAGGCCGAACTGCGTCGGCTGGCGATCGAGGGTGAAGTAGAGCGTCGTGACCATCACCACGGTCGGAATGACGTTGACGAAGAAGATGGTCTGCCAGCCGTAATTCTCCGTGAGATAGCCGCCGATGGTGGGACCGATGGCTGGCGCAAACGTCACCGCGAGGGAAAACATCGCAAGGCCGATCGGCTGCTGCGCCTTCGGCAGCCTGGTGAAGACAAGCGTGAATGCCATCGGGATCAGCACGCCACCGAAGAAGCCCTGGAGGGCGCGCAGCGCAATCATCGTCGGCAGGTCGGTAGCGAAAGCACAGGCGACCGAGAATGCGGCGAACAGGCTCGCAAATGACAGCATGATGTTGCGGAAGGAGAACACCCGGCTGAGATAGTCGGTCAGCGGGATCACCACGATCTCGCCGATCAGATAGGAGGTCGAGATCCAGGAGCCGTTGTCGACGCCGGTGCCGATGCCGCCCTCGATGTTGAGCAGGGAGGCATTGGTGATCTGGATGTTCAGGATCGCCATGAACGCGCCGATCATGGCGGCGAGGATGGCAATCCACACGATGGCGCTGGCACGCTCGGGCTGAGCGGCTAGCGGGGTGGGTGCGGCGCGTGGCGTGGAGCCGGTGAGGGTGAGGCTGGACATGGCATCACCTGTTTATCTGTTTGAGGCCAGCTGCGGCGTGAGAGGGCCGGCGGGCTGCGGTGCAGCTACCGTCGCCGCGGACTTGGTTTGAATGCTGGGGATGACCGACATGCCAGGCCGCAGATCTGCGGCCCCGCCGTCGAGCAGGATCTTCACGGGAATGCGCTGCACGACCTTGGTGAAGTTACCGGTCGCGTTGTCCGGCGGCAGCAGCGCAAATTCCTGTCCGCTTGCGGGAGCAAGGCTGTCGACATGGCCGTGCACGGCCGTGCCGGGGAACATGTCGATCTCGATATCGACCGGCTGGCCGGCGTGCACATTGCTTAGCTGGGTCTCCTTGTAGTTCGCGATGACATAGGCGCCGTTCGACGGCACCAGCGACATCAGTTGCGTGCCGGCCTGGACGAATTGCCCGACACGCAGGGTGCGATTGCCGACCACGCCGTCGATCGGCGAGGTGATGGTCGTATAGGAAAGATTGAGTTCGGCCTGCCGCTGCAGCGCCCCGGCCCGCGCGTCGGCCGCAACGGCTTGCGCCAGTTCGGCCTTCAGCAGCACTACCTGCTTTTGCGCCGACGCAAGATTGGCCTTGTCGCGCTCGATGGCCGCAAGCGCGGTGTTGTCGCGAGCCTGTGCGTTCTGGGCATTTTGCACGCTGCCAAAGCCGGTGTTCGCGAGGTCGGAATAGCGCTTGTTTTCCTGGGCGGTGAAGACCCGTGCCGCCGTGTCGACGTCGAGCGTGGCCTTCGCGGCGTCGATCACGGCCTGCTGCACCTCGAGTTGCGCGCGCTTGCTGGCAACCGCTGCTTCTGCGGCGGCGACGTCGGCTCTGGCCTGATCGAGCGCGACCTTGAAGTCACGGTCGTCGATGCGCGCCAGCACCTGGCCGGTCTTGACCTGCTGGTTGTCGCCGACCAGCACCTGGTTGAGGTAGCCCGAAACTTTTGGCGCGATCGTGGTGTTGTCGGCCTTCACGTAGGCGTCATCGGTCGAGACCAGGAAGCGGCCGACCGTCCAGTACTCCCAGCCGTACCAGGAGGCGGCGGCGAGCAGGGTGGCGGCGGCCCCCGCCAGGAAGATCCGCTTCAACCGGCCCTTGCGCTTGCGTTCGGGCGCTGCCGCCGCTGCTTCGCTCTCGGGAACCGTATCCGGCGGTTCCGCAGTTTCGGCGGGAAGCTCTTCAACGGGCTTTAAGGCGGATATCTGGGCGCTCATGGCGGCCCTCCTTAATTAGGAAACTTGATATTTTCCAAAATAGACCCCATATTCCGACTGTCAATGGAATGACAGCTCTCATTCAAAGGCATGGCTCGCGATGGCGATCACAAAGAGGGGAATTCCCGTGAGCACGGAACGGCGCGCGCGTGGCCGGCCGCAGGCGCGGCCGGACGAGGAAACGCGCGCCGTCATTCTGGATGCGGCCCGCCAGGAATTCGCGACAGGCGGCTATGCCGCGACCAACATGGAAAGCGTGGCGCAGAGCGCGGGCGTTTCGACCAAGACGCTGTACCGGTTGATTCCGAACAAGGCCGCGTTGTTCGAGGCCATCATCGCCGACGGGATCGATCGCTTCGTGTCGCGGCTCAGGCTCAGGGCATGCGAAGGCGGAGACATCGAAGCCGCGCTGGGCGAAGCGCTGATCGCCTGCGGTGAGCTGATCCTCGACGGCGCCGTGATCCGGCTGCTGCGCATGGTCATCGGCGAGAGCGACAAATTCCCGGAGATCGCGGAGACCTTCTACAGCAAGGCGATCAAGCGCACCGAGAGCACGCTGGCAAACTGGCTGAAGTCGCAGGCCGCGCGCGGTCTGATCGAAATCGGCAACCCGACGGAGGCCGCCGGCATGCTGCTCGGCATGCTCGCCTTCC
>DATCXE010000125.1:0-3193 GCA_036565985.1 Bradyrhizobium sp. | reverse complement strand
CGGCTATTCCTGTCCAGGAACCGCGTGCTGTTGAACTAGAGCCCCGTTCCGATTGAATCGGAACGGGGCTCCAGATTTTTGTTTTGACGCGTCTTCTTGATGCGAACCGGTTTCCACCCCGGATCAAGTCCGGGGCAGGCTTTCGCTGGAAAACACTCTGGGAAGATTGCACCATGCAGGCGACACGAGACTTCTCTCATTATGTCCGGCATCTCGGATCGGGTGTGTCGCATATCGATCTGGCGGTGGAGGGCGTCAGTTGCGCCGGCTGCATGTCGAAGATCGAGCGCGGCCTCTCCGCGCTTCCGGACGTGACACTGGCGCGCGTCAATCTGACCGACCGCCGCGTTGCGCTGGAGTGGAAGGAGGGGACGCTCGATCCCGCCCGATTCATCGACCGACTGGCTGAGCTCGGCTACAAAGCCTATCCGTTCGAGCCGGTCCGCGCTGAGGCCATCGAGACGGAGCAGGCGAGCTTCCTGTTGCGTTGCCTCGGTGTTGCGGCCTTTGCCGCGATGAATGTGATGATGCTGTCGATCCCCGTCTGGTCCGGCAACGTCACCGACATGATTCCGGAGCAGCGCGATTTCTTCCACTGGCTGTCGGCGCTGATCGCACTGCCCGCCGTGGCCTATGCGGGGCAGCCGTTCTTCGGATCGGCCTTGCGGGCGTTGCGGGCACGCCGCACCAATATGGACGTACCGATCAGCATCGGCATCGTGCTCGCGCTCGCGATGTCGGTGATGGAAACCATTCACCACGCCGAACATGCCTATTTCGACGCAGCCCTGATGCTGCTGGCGTTCCTGCTCGCCGGCCGCTACCTCGATCAGAGCATGCGCCGCAAGACCCGCGCGGTGGCCGGAAACCTCGCCGCGCTGAAGGCTGAAACCGCAACGAAATTCGTCGGCGCCGACGAAATCAGCGTGGTGCCGATCGCCGCCGTCCAACCCGGCGACATTGTGCTGTTGCGGCCCGGCGAGCGATCGGCCGTCGATGGCTCGGTGACCGAGGGGCAGTCCAAGATCGACCAGAGCCTGATCACAGGCGAAACCCTGCCCGTGAAGGCGGGGCCGGGTACGGCCGTCTATGCGGGAACGCTCAATCTGTCCGGCGCGCTGCGGGTGCGGGTGGTGGCGGCGTCTGAAGGCACGCTGTTGGCGGAGATCAGCCGGCTGCTCGACAACGCCGTGCAGGCGCGCTCGCGATACGTGCAACTCGCCGACCGGGCGTCGCGGCTCTATGCCCCTGTCGTGCACACGGCGGCGTTGCTGACCATGCTGGGATGGGTCGCTTACGGCGCGACCTGGCACGACGCCATCGTCATCGCGATATCGGTTCTTATCATCACCTGTCCGTGTGCGCTGGGGCTGGCGATACCGGCGGTACAGACCGTAGCATCCGGCGCCATGTTCCGGACCGGCGTGCTGCTCAATTCCGGCGACGCGATCGAGCGAATGGCCGTCGTTGACCGCGTGGTGTTCGACAAGACGGGGACGCTCACCCTGCCGGAACTCGATGTCACGAACGCCGCCGATATTCCGCAAGAGGTGTTTGAACTCGCCGGACGGCTTGCGCTGGCGAGCCATCATCCCGTCGCTGCGGCGGTGGCGCGGGCGGCCGGCGCAAGAACGCCGTTGTCGGGGATCGAAGAGGTGGCAGGCCAGGGCGTGCGCGGTTTCGTCAAAGGACAGGAAATCAGGCTGGGCAGGCCATCGTTCTGCGGCGCGGACCAGATCGCCAACGGAATCCTGTCGGGGGATCCCGAAGCTTCGGTTGTCGCCTTCCGTCACGGCGAGACGCGGCATGTCTTTGCGGTGCGGCAGCGTTTGCGGCACGATGCCGCCGGTGCAATTGCCCTCCTCCTGAAGGGCGGAATGGAAGTCGAAATATTGTCGGGGGATCGCGAGCCCGCCATGCGCCACGCGGCGCAGTCGCTCGGAATTCATGAATGGCGCGCAGGCGTCACGCCGGCCGACAAGATTGCACGGATCGAGGAGCTGAAGCGGCAAGGCGCCAAGGTCCTGATGGTGGGCGATGGCATGAACGACGCGCCGGCGCTGGCCGCCGCGCACGTCTCGATGTCGCCCGTCAGCGCCACCCATCTGAGCCAGGCGACCGCCGATCTGGTTTTCCTCGGCGACCGCCTGGCGCCCGTGGTTACCGCGATCGGCTTTTCCCGCAAGGCGCTGGGTCTGATGCGGCAAAACCTTTGGCTGGCGGCGGGCTACAACCTCTTTGCGGTGCCGCTTGCGATTGCGGGCCTGGCAACGCCCTTGGTCGCGGCCGTGGCGATGTCGGGCTCGTCCCTGCTGGTGATCCTGAATGCGCTGCGTGCGCATCGCGGGGCGAGGGGATTAGACTGATGGAAGTCCTGGTGTTCCTCGTGCCCTTGGCACTCACGCTCGGTGGCCTCGGCCTGATGGGCTTTCTCTGGTCGCTCAGGAACGGCCAGTACGACGATCTCGAGGGGGCCGGATGGCGGGCGATTGCCGATGAAGAACCAGATCGCGATCGATCACCCGTCTGAACGGGTGCAGCGATCGGCCGAACAGCGCGGGTAGCGAGTTCCACCCCTAGCAGCGCCTTGCCGACGGGAAAGCGCTGGTTCGTTTGCGCTTCGACAAAGAAGCCGATCGAAGACCGGTGCAGTTTTGGTGAATGCGCACCAATGACGGCATCCCCGTACAGCGCGAAGCCGGCGGAACGAGGGGAGGAGCAATTGAACGGAACCGCACTCTCCCGCTGGACGATGTCGTATTTCGCAGTCGCGCTGCTGTCGCTACTTGCTGCGGAAGCCATGATGTCGGCCGGGCTTGGCTTCCCTGCGGAAGCCCTGAGGGCTCCGTCGACGCTGGTCGTGGTCCATCTCGTCACGATCGGCTGGCTCAGCCTCACCATGTGCGGCGCGCTAGGCCAGTTCATTCCGGTGCTGACCGAACGGCCGCTCCACAGCAACCGGTTGCCGCTGCCGGCGCTGGCGTTGCTGGTCAGCGGTCTGGCCGCACTCATACTGGGTTTTCTTCGGCTGGATGGACGGGTTCCGATGGAGTTGCCGTTCCTGTCCGTCGCCGCGCTGTTACTTGGCGCTGGTTTCACGCTCGTCATCTGGAATCTCGCGTGCACGCTGTGGAGCGCACGTCCGCTGGCCCTGCCGGCCCGGTTCGTGGCCGCGGGACTTGCCGCGGTCGGC
>DATCXE010000121.1:0-8723 GCA_036565985.1 Bradyrhizobium sp. | reverse complement strand
ACGACGCGGTGGCGGTCGCACGCGCCTTCGGCGAGGCCGGCGTCGATCTGGTCGATGTCTCGACCGGGCAGACCGTGCGCGACGCGCAGCCGATCTACGGCCGGATGTTCCAGACGCCATTCTCCGATCAGGTCCGCAACGAAGCCCGGGTCGCGACCATGTGCGTCGGGAACATCACCACTGCGGACCAGGTCAACACCATCCTCGCCGCCGGCCGTGCCGACCTCGTGGCGCTGGGCCGGCCGCATCTGGTCGATCCGTCGTTTACGATGCGGGCGGCGGCCTGGTATGGCGCCGATATCGCCTGTCCGCCGCAATATCTGCCGGGCAAGGAACAGATCTTCCGCAACAGCGTGCGCGACCGGCAGGATTTCGAGGACCTCAAAATTAAGGGTAAGCCGAAAACCCGCGCCGAACTGAAAGCCGAGGCGACAAAGCCGCTTGCAGCCGAATAGGCCGGATGGCACCCTCTATCGCTCCTCGCTCCGCCGTTTGCGGGAGAGGTGAAACAGCGGTGGGTAGAGTTGGAGTCGAGCTGATGAAGGCAATCATCGTCGGAGGCGGCATCGGAGGCCTCACCACCGCGCTGATGTTGCGCGCGCGCGGCATCGACTGCGAATTGTTCGAGCAGTCCGACAGCATCCGCGAACTTGGTGTCGGCATCAACACGCTGCCGCATGCGATCCGCGAATTGGCCGGCCTCGGGCTGCTGGACCGGCTCGATGTCGCGGCCGTTCGCACCGACCAATTGTATTATCTCAACCGCCACGGCCAGGAAGTCTGGCGCGAGCCGCGCGGCCTCGATGCCGGTCACGACGTGCCGCAATTCTCGATCCATCGCGGACGCCTGCAGAGCGTGATCCATCGCGCCGTCGAGGAACGGCTGGGCGAGGAGACCATCCACACCGGTTGCCGGCTAGGGGCGTTCGCGCAGCACGAGGGCGGCGTGGTCGCGCATTTTTTCGACCGCACCGGCGCCCATATCAAGACCGCGCGCGGCGATATCCTGATCGGCGCCGACGGCATTCATTCGCGCGTGCGCGAGATGCTGTTTCCGGACGAGGGGCCGCCGTGCTGGAACGGCCTGATGCTGTGGCGCGGCGCACGCGACTGGCCTGCGTTCCTGACCGGCCGCTCGATGATCGTGGCCGGCGGGCTGCACGGCAAGGTCGTGGTCTATCCGATCGCGGAAGGATCGAGCCCGTCGAGCCGGCTGACCAACTGGGCGGTGCTGGTGAAGGTCGGCGACGGTAATGCGCCGCCGGCGCGTCGCGAGGACTGGTCGCGGCCCGGCAAGCGCGAGGAATTGATGCCGCATGTCGAGCGGTTCTCGGTGCCCCATGTCGACGTCCGCAGCCTGATCTCGGCGACGCCGGAATTCTACGAGTATCCGTGCTGCGACCGCGACCCGCTCCCGTACTGGACCTGGGGAAGGGTCACGCTGCTCGGCGACGCCGCGCATCCGATGTACCCGGTCGGATCGAACGGCGCGTCGCAGGCGATCCTCGATGCGCGGGCGCTTGCCGACGAACTGGCGCGATCGGAACATCCGCGCCAGGCGCTGGTGGCCTATGAGCAGAAGCGCCTGCCGATGACGGCGGAGATCGTGCGCTCGAACCGCCGCGGCGGCCCCGAGGGCGTCATCGACGCGGTCGAGCAACTGGCGCCCGATGGCTTCACCGATATCGAGAAGGTGCTGAGCCACGCCCAGCGCGAGGCGATCGTGCGCGGCTACGCTTCGAAGGCGGGCTTTGCACCGCCGCCGCTCGGACTTGCGGCGGTGCGGGGGTAGACGAGGTCCTCATCCTGAGGAGACCGCGAAACGGTCGTCTCGAAGGATGGCCGCAAGCGAGATCGGGGCCTCGTGGTTCGAGACGGCGCTGAAGAGCGCCTCCTCACCATGAGGGTTCGACAAAACTCACGCCTGAGCCTTATGCGCCAGGGGGCGGCGGCAGGAAGTGGATGTTGTGCTCGGCCGCCAGCGCCACGACGGCGTCCGGCGTCTGCTCCTTCATGTTGTGGATGCCCCAGAACAGGTCGTACAGCCGCCGCGTCGGCGACACCCAGAACAGCACCTTCGACGTCCGGCCGGACTTGTTGAAGATGCCGTGCGGCTTGCCCATCGGCAGGCGGACCAGATCGCCCGGCGTGGCCTGCATCTCGGCGCCGTCGAGGAAGAAGTCGAGTTGGCCTTCCAGGATGTAGAGATACTCGTCCTGGTCGGGATGGATATGCGGCGGCACGAACGTCTCGGGTGGAAAGGTCGCATGCCAGGAGAAGGAATGCTCGGTGACGTTTTTCGGCACGTAGGTCTGGCCGAGGATGTTCCAGGAAATCCCCTGAATGCCTTCGTTGGCGCGTGTGATGCCGGCGATTTCGGTCTTCATGGTGCTATTTCCTCCCAATCATTATTTCGCGGCCGTGCAGTCCTTGGCGTAACGGTCGCCGTAGTTCGAAAACACCTTCTCGACGATCTCGGTCTGAAACTTGCCGTCAGGGCGCTTGGCGACCTTGGTCAGATAGAAATTCTGGATCGGATAGCCGTTGACGTTGAACTTGAAGTCGCCGCGCAGCGAGGTGAACTCGGCCTTCCGCAGCGCCGCCGACACCGCGTCCTTGTTCTTGAGATCGCCCTTCACCGCCTTCACCGCGCTGTCGATCAGCATCGCCGTATCGTAGCCCTGCATCGCATAGGTGCCGGGCACGCTGTTGTAGGCGGCTTCGTACGCAGCGACGAACTTTTTGTTCTGGGGATTATCCATGTTGGGCGCCCAGTTGGCGCCGCCGAACATGCCGACGGCGGCGTCCTGCTGCGCCGGCAGGGTCGATTCATCGACCGTGAATGCCGACAGCACCGGAATCTTGTCGGCGAGGCCGGCCTGCCGATATTGCTTCACCAGACCCACGCCCATGCCGCCCGGCATGAACGTGAACAGCGCATCGACCTTGGAGGAGGCGATCTTGGTCAGTTCGACCTGGAAATCGAGCGTGCCGAGCGGCGTGTAGCTCTCCTCGACGATCTCGCCCTTGTAGTCCAGCTTGAAGCCCGCCGCCGAATCCTTGCCGGCCTGATAGTTCGGCACCAGAACATAGACCCGCTTGTAGCCGCGGTCCTGCGCGACCTTGCCGAGGATTTCGTGAACCTGGTCGTTCTGGTACGAGGTCACGTAAAAGAACGGATTGCACTCCTTGCCGGCATAGCTCGATGGCCCGGCGTTGGGGCTGATCAGGAACGTCTTGCTCTCGGTGACCGGCCGGTGAATGGCCTGGAGGATGTTGGAGAAGATCGGTCCGACGACGAAGTCGACCTTCTCGCGTTCGAGCAGGCCCTTCGCCTTGGTCACGGCGCCGTCGGGCTTGAGTTCGTCGTCGACGACAACGACCTCGACGTCCTTGCCGCCCATCTTGCCGCCCAGGTCCTTGACCGCGAGCTGGAAGCCGTCGCGAGATTGCTGGCCGAGCACGGCTGCCGGGCCGGACAATGTCACGATGATGCCGACCTTGATTTTCTCCTGTGCGACCGCCGGACTGGCGGCGAGCCCCAGCAAAACGGCAAGTCCTGCCAGCTTCAACGTCTGCTTCATGTTGTTCCTCCGTTCGGCCGCTGCGCAGCCGAAGCCAACGCCACACACCAACAATGCTCAAGATGCAGCTTATTCTGATGACGACCGCACCCGCAAGCTGCGCAGGGCACCATGCAAGCCGTGCGCCAATTACTTGAAACTTAAAGAAATCTGGACAATGATCCGACGCCCCGGCCGTTCGGGAGCTTTCCGAACGCCGGGCAGGCGAGATTGCACACCCAAGATTGCACCCATGACTCTTGATTCAGAGACCAAGGCCGTCGAACTCCCGGAGGACCATGGCGACGAACTCCGGCTGTGGCTCCGGCTGCTGACCTGCACGACCCTGATCGAGGGCGAGGTGCGCAGCCGGCTGCGCGAGCGCTTCGATGTGACGCTGCCGCGGTTCGATCTGATGGCCCAGCTCGACAAGGCGCCGGAAGGCATGACGCTGTCCGACCTCTCCAAACGGATGATGGTGTCGAACGGCAACGTCACCGGGCTGGTCGAACGCTTGGTCGAATCCGGCCATCTCGACCGCCGCACCTCGGACGCCGATCGCCGCGCGCAGGTGATCCGCCTGACCAGGGCCGGCCGTGCCGAATTTCGCAGGATGGCGGCGGAGCATGAATTATGGATCGCCGATATTTTCGCCGACCTGACGCCGAAGGATGTCCGCGAACTGATGCGTCTGCTGGCGAAGACCAAGGCATCGGCGCAGAAATCCGCAAAAGCGCGGACGGAGTAAAATTCGATTGCCAGAGGTGACCTGTTGAGCCCGGACGTCGACTACGAGACCGAATACAACAATCGCGCGCGGGTTCCGGAGAATCCTGCGATCATTGCCGGCTGGTCACGCGACGCGAACGCCTATCGCGAGGCGCATCAGGCGCGTTACAAGGTGATTGCTTACGGTACGGGTGAACGCAACCGGATCGATCTGTTTTCCGGCGACGGTGCGGGCCCGATCGTCGTCTTCATCCATGGCGGCTATTGGCAGGCGCTCGACGGTTCGTTCTTCAGCCACCTCGCAGGCGGCCTCAATGCTCACGGCGTCGATGTCGCAGTACCGAGTTACGACCTGTGCCCTACGGTTTCCGTCGCCGAGATTATAGGCGAGATGCGGACCGCGTCTCGGGAACTCGCAAGGCTGGGACGACCGCTCATCGTGAGCGGTCACTCGGCGGGCGGTCATCTCGCCGCCTGCATGCTGGCGACGGACTGGCGCGCATTCGATGCCTCGTTGCCGGAAGAACTCGTGACCGCGGCCTACGCCATTTCGGGGCTGTTCGACCTGCGCCCGCTGGTCGGCACGTCCATCAATACGGCGCTGAAGCTCGACGAAGCATCGGCGAGGGCGGTGAGCCCCTTGTTCTGGAAGTCGCCGGTGCGCGGCACGCTGGACGCGATGGTCGGCG
Organism: Bradyrhizobium sp.; assembly: GCA_036565985.1. Taxonomy (GTDB): domain Bacteria; phylum Pseudomonadota; class Alphaproteobacteria; order Rhizobiales; family Xanthobacteraceae; genus Bradyrhizobium. The sequence continues at coordinate 3,742 of DATCXE010000121.1, read as the reverse complement.
GCAACGAGAGCGCTGAATATCATCGGCAGAGCCGCACCATCGCCGACGCCTGGAACGCTGCCGGCATCGCGACGCGCTTCGCGACGATTCCCGACGCCAACCATTTCACCGCCATCGCGCCGCTCGCCGATCCGAACTCGCCGATGACACTGCGGTTGAAGCAACTGGCGGGGCGCTAGCGAACCACCTTGGACATTCCAACCACATCAAACCACGACAGAGGAGATGGCGACATGGCAACGCTCGAAAAAGGCATCACGGCCAACGGCACCGGCTACGGCGGCAAGACCTGGAATATTCTCGGCCAGGTCTACTTCCCCAAGGCCATCACCGATTCCACCTTTGCATTCGAGACCAACAGCGAACCCGGCCAGTTCGTGCCGGTCCACGTTCATCCGACGCAGGATGAATTCATCCTGGTGCAGGAAGGCGTACTGGATCTCAAGCTCGACGGCGTCTGGGTGCAGGCCAAGGCCGGAGACCTGGTCCGGATGCCGCGCGGCATTCCGCATGGATACTTCAACAAATCCGACAAGCCGGCGCGCGCGCTGTTCTGGGTGTCGCCGATGCAGAAGCTCGAAGCGCTGTTCAACCAGCTGCACAATCTCACCGATCCCGAAGAGGTGGTGCGGATCTCCGCGCAGCATGAGGTGAATTTCTTACCACCCGAGGCCAACGAATAGGCACCAGGCCTCCAAGGGGCTCACTGGATCGAAGCGCCAGCTCCAGGCCCGAGCCGCGTCCCGCCGCTGCCCGGCCCGTTATTTGTGGGGCCGGGCCTGATTCCGCGCTTGCGCAAAATTACTTTAAGCCTAAAATGATTTCAGAGATCCCGCTGCCGGGCGTCCTCGATATTGATCTCGAGCCTTTCATTGATGAAAGCGAGGGGCGTAGAAATGTCAGGTCAAACTCCCAGCCGATCCTCCGGTCCGGCCCTTGGTCCAGTCCTTGGTCCCTCGGGTCACGTTGACGATTTTGCGCGGCGAAATCTGCCGCCGTTGGAGCAGTGGCCTGACCTGCTGCTGGATCGGCCGGAGTTTCAATATCCGGAATATCTGAATGCGGCGGTGGAACTGACCGACCGTATCGTCGAAAAAGGGTGGGGCGATCGGATCGCGCTGATCGGCAATGGCCGCCAGCGCACCTACAAGGAGTTGGCCGACTGGTCCAACCGCCTGGCCCATGCGCTGGTGGAAAATTACGGGGTCAAGCCCGGCAATCGCGTGCTGATCCGCTCGGGCAATAATCCGGCGCTGGTCGCGGCATGGCTCGCGGCCACCAAGGCAGGCGCCGTTGTCGTCAACACCATGCCGATGCTGCGCGCCGGCGAACTGACCAAGATCATCGACAAGGCCGAGATTGCGCTGGCGCTGACCGACAGCCGTATCGCGGACGAACTGGTCGCATGCGCCAAGACCAGCCGATTTCTCAAGCAGGTCGTGAATTTCGACGGCACGTCAAACCATGATGCCGAACTCGACCGGGTGGCGTTGAATAAGCCCGTAAAATTCAATGCAGTGAAGACCGGACGCGACGATGTCGCCCTGCTTGGGTTTACCTCGGGCACCACGGGCGAGCCGAAGGCGACGATGCATTTCCATCGCGACCTGATGATCGTCGCCGATGGTTACGCCAAAGAAGTCCTCGGCGTCACCGAGGATGATGTCTTCGTCGGCTCGCCGCCGCTGGCGTTCACGTTCGGACTGGGCGGTCTCGCGATCTTCCCATTGCGGTTCGGTGCGACAGCGACGCTGCTGGAAAACGCCGCGCCGAGCGAGATGGTCAAGATCATCGAAACCTACAAGGCCACGATCTGCTTTACCTCGCCGACGGCGTATCGCGCGATGATGGCCGCGATGGACAATGGCGCGGATCTGTCCTCGCTGCGGATTGCGGTTTCCGCAGGCGAGACGCTGCCGGCGCCGGTGTTCGATGCATGGACCGGTAGAACCGGCAAAACCATTCTCGATGGCATCGGCTCCACGGAATTGCTGCACATCTTCATCACCAATCGTGTCGGCGATGCCATCGGCGGAACGACGGGGCACCCGGTTGCCGGCTATGAGGCAAAGATCGTCGACGACGACATGAACGAATTGCCGCCGGGTACGGTCGGCAAGCTTGCGGTGCGCGGGCCGACCGGATGCCGTTATCTCGCCGACAGCAGGCAATCGAACTATGTGCGCGATGGCTGGAATCTCACCGGTGATTCTTTCGTTCGCAACGCGAGCGGCCGGCTGTCCTTTGTGGCCCGCTCGGACGACATGATCGTGTCGTCCGGCTACAATATCGCAGGCCCCGAGGTCGAGGCGGCGCTGCTGTCGCATCCGGCGGTCGCCGAATGCGGGGTCGTCGGCGCTCCAGACGAGGCGCGCGGCCTGATCGTCAAGGCCTACGTGGTGCTTGCAGGCGGCGCCAAAGCTGACGCCGAACTGACGCAAGCGCTCCAGGATCACGTCAAGCGCGAGATCGCGCCCTATAAATCCCCGCGCGCGATCGAATACGTCGCGCAACTGCCGAAGACCGAAACGGGCAAGCTGAGGCGCTTTACGCTGAGGCAGATGGCGGCGGCCGGCAGCGCGTCGACGCCCGGTGTCGCTGCCGAATGAACCCGATTGCGAAGGAGAATAGCCGGTGACCGCACCAAAAAGCCCCGCCCTGACGGTGGTGGCTGACCCCAAGAACGATAGTTCGTCGTCAGGCCCGCAGGTGCTGCAGCCGAGCGGCTGGCCGATGCCGAAAGGATACGCCAACGGCATGGCGGCCGATGGCCGTCTCGTGGTGACCGGCGGCGTGATCGGTTGGGACACGGAAGGCCACTTGGAATCCGACTTCATTGCGCAGGTGCGCCAGACGCTGAGCAACATTGCCGCAATTCTCGCCGAAGGCGGCGCGCGCCCGGAGCATCTCGTGCGCCTGACCTGGTACGTCGTCGATATCGAGGAATATCTGGCGAACCTCAGGAACCTCGGCCGGGTCTATCGCGAGATTTTCGGTGCTCATTATCCGGCGATGGCACTGGTGCAGGTGGTGCGTCTGGTCGAGAAAGCCGCACGCGTCGAAATCGAGGCGACGGCGGTGGTGCCGCGCTGATGTGACATTCTGCCCGCGAAGGCCAGTCGCTACCCGGGCGGGCGTACCTGCTTGGCCGCCTCGAAGAGCGCCAGCCGCTCGCTCAGTTTGCCATTCGCTACGCCAGCCCGCGCCATGATGGTGGGAACCGGCAGCGTCTCGAAAAAATGGCAGGCCACGCGGTGGCCGGGCGAAGCCTCGCGCAGCTTCGGCTCCTCGGCCGAGCAGCGCGCCTGCGCGTGCGGGCAGCGGGTGTGGAAACGGCACCCGGTCGGCGGCTTGAACGGGCTCGGCACGTCGCCCTGCAGCATGACGCGCTTGGTGCGCAGGCCCGGATCGGGCTTCGGGATCGCCGCCAGCAGCGCCTGGGTGTAGGGGTGCAGCGGACGGTCGTACAGCGTCTTCTTGTCGGCGATCTCGACCAGCTTGCCGAGATACATCACCGCGACGCGGTCGCTGATGTGCTTCACCACGGCGAGATCGTGGGCGATGAACAGATAGGAGAGGCCGAAGCGCTGCTGCAAGTTCTGCAGCAGGTTGACGATCTGCGCCTGGATCGAAACGTCCAGCGCCGACACCGGCTCGTCGCAGATGATCACCTTTGGGTTGAGCGCCACACCGCGCGCGATGCCGATCCGCTGGCGTTGCCCCCCGGAAAACTGGTGGGGAT
>DATCXE010000041.1:0-3266 GCA_036565985.1 Bradyrhizobium sp. | reverse complement strand
ACATGGCCTATTGGGATGCGCTCGGCCAGAACGCGGTCCGGCCACTGGCCGAGTTGCTCGGCGGTTCGGCGCGGCCGATCAGGGCCTATGACAGCTACGGCGTGGTCGATCCAGCAGCCGACGAGAGGGCGCTGCGGCGTTCGCTCGAACAGGGCTTTCGCGGCATCAAGATCAAGGGCGGCGACGGCGATGCCGCCAACGACGAGCGCATGGTCAAGGGCGTGCGCGCCCTGCTCGGCCCCGATGTCGCGCTGATGCTCGACTTCAACCAGTCGCTCGATCCCGCCGAAGCGACCCGCCGCATTGCCCGCCTCGCGCCCTACGATCTGCACTGGATCGAGGAGCCCGTGCCGCAGGAAAACCTGTCGGGCCACGCCAAGGTGCGCGAGACCTCGCCGACGCCAATCCAGGCCGGCGAGAACTGGTGGTTTCCGCGCGGCTTTGCCGAGGCGATCGCGGCCGGCGCCAGCGATTTCATCATGCCCGATCTGATGAAGTGCGGCGGCGTCACCGGCTGGCTGCAGGTCGCAGCGCAAGCGGAGGCTGCGAACATTCCGGTGTCGAGCCATCTGTTCGCCGAAGCCAGCGCGCACGTGCTGGCGGTCACGCCGACCGCGCACTGGTTGGAATTTTTGGACTTTGCCCGCGTGATCCTCGCCCAGCCCGCCGAGATCGTCGATGGCAAGGTCACCGCGCGAGGGCCCGGGCTCGGGCTGGAGTGGGACGAAGCGGCGGTGACGAAATATCTGGTGACGTGACCGTAGGACGGGTAGAGCGAAAGCGAAACCCATCAACTCCAGCATCCTCGAAAGGCGATGGGTATCGCTTCGCTCCACCCATCCTACTGACTAATACTCGATCCCGAACTCGTCGTAGAGCCTTCGGAATACCGCGGGCAGCACTTCCGGCAAGTCTTCCGCGATCAGGCCGGGGCCGGCCTCGCGGGCGGCCTCGCCGTGCATCCACACGCCGATGCTGGCGGCTTCGTAGGCCGGCGCGCCTTGCGCCAGAACACCTGCGATGATTCCGGCGAGCACGTCGCCGGCGCCGGCGGTCGCAAGCCAGGGCGGCGCGTTGGAAGCGATGCTGGCGCGTCCGTCCGGCGACGCCACCACCGTATCCGGTCCCTTCAACAGCACGACGGCCCCACAACGCTCGGCGGCGTCGCGCACTCGCTCCAGTTTCGAGCGGCCGGGATTTTTGTTGCTGATATCGCTGAACAGGCGCGGAAACTCGCCTTCATGCGGCGTCAGGACGACCTGCGGATCGTGGCTCGCCTTGATCGATTCAAACAGCCGCTCTGGCGCCTCGGCAAAACTCGTCAGCGCATCGGCATCGAGCACGAGACCGCGCTTCGCCGACAGCGCAGTGTGGACGAGATCGCGCGTACGCGTGCTGACGCCTGCCCCCGGTCCGATCACGACGGAATTGAGCCGCCTGTCATCAAGCAGTTCGCCAAACTGGATTGGGTTGTCGATCGCGCGAACCATCACCGCCGTCAGCGCCGCCGCGTTGACGGCAAGCGCATCGCGGGGCGAGGCCAGCGTGACCAGCCCCGCCCCTGCCCGCAGCGCGCCCCGCGCCGCAAGCCGCGCAGCGCCGGTGGATGCGAGATCGCCGGACAGCACGACAGCGTGGCCACGCGCGTATTTGTGGCCGTCGATATCAGGCACGGGGAAGGATTTCTGCCAGCTCTGCGGCACGTTCTCCGATGTCTGCGGGCTGATCTCGACGAGCACACGCGCATCGATGCCAATATCGGCGACGCGCACGCGGCCGCAATGCTTGCGTCCGGGCATCAACAGATGCGCCGGCTTGCGGCGGAAGAACGTCACGGTTTCCGCGGCGTTGATCGCAGCCCCCATGACCGCACCCGACGTGCCGTTGATCCCGCTCGGCAGGTCGACGGCGAGCACGGGCGCACCATTCGCATTGATCGCCTCGATCATCTCGAGCGGCTCGCCCTTGACGGGACGATTGAGCCCGGCGCCGAACAGCGCGTCGATAATCAGCGCCGGCTTGCCGATCGCCTGCGGGTTGAACGGCAGCACCGGATACTTCCAGCCGCGTGCGGCGAGCGCCGCATCGCCCTGCAGGCTATCGCGCCCGCACAACAGGATGACCGAAACTTCTCGGCCGCGCGCCGCGAGCTCGGCCGCCGCCACGAAGCCATCGCCGCCATTGTTGCCGCGGCCGGCCACCACCACGATCGGTCCTTCCTCGACGAGATCCATCGCGGCTTCGGCCACGGCCTGTCCCGCACTCATCATCAGCGCGAAGCCGGGCGTGCCGGCGGCGATCGTCAGCCGATCGGCGCGCTCCATTTCACTGGTGGTCAAAACTTCCATGCTGAATCCTCAGTCCATCCGCCTTCTACAGAGGCACATTCGGGCGTCCACGCGCTACGCTTGCCCTCGACTGCACACGAATTGACCTGTTTGCCTATTTACTGGGCTGCGATATCATGCAGTGTTTGCTTCGACCTCTTCCAATTGCCCGTTAAAAGTCTGATAACGTTCCGAATTCAGGCGCGTTAACAACTTGGCATAGACCCTGCTTTTGAGGAAGTCGGTTAGCTAGCCGGCTCAGGATCGTCGTTATCAGCGGCGATTGTGGGCATCCGGTGCTTTACCGGAAGCAAGGATCAAACCAGACGGCGCCTCGCGCGACATCGAACCCTTTTGTCATTCGGAAATGCCCGGGAGGCGCTCAGTGAAGAAGATCGAAGCCATCATCAAGCCATTCAAGCTCGACGAGGTAAAGGAAGCGCTTCAGGAAGTCGGGCTGCAGGGCATCACCGTGACCGAAGCCAAGGGCTTCGGCCGACAGAAGGGACACGCCGAACTCTATCGCGGTGCGGAATACATCGTCGACTTCCTGCCCAAGGTAAAAATCGAGATCGTGATTTCGGACGAACTGGTCGAAAAGGCAATCGATGCGATCAGGCGCGCCGCCCAGACCGGGCGCATCGGCGACGGCAAGATCTTCGTCTCCAACATCGAGGAAGCGATCCGGATCAGGACCGGAGAATCCGGGCTGGACGCTATCTAAGCCGGGTGCTATCCGAATTTTGCGACTAAAAAACAAGAAAAGGGCTGCTTCGGCAGCCTGATTTCGTTCGCGATGTCTCATCGGACCGTTTGCGAAATGTCGTGCCGTCAACAGCGTTTTCGAGCGAAGTGGAAGCCGGTTCGCGTCAAGAAAACGGGTCAAAACAAAGACTAGAGTCCTGGAAACCGTCCGTAGCCAATAGGGGTATTCATGAA
>DATCXE010000022.1:0-4072 GCA_036565985.1 Bradyrhizobium sp. | reverse complement strand
GAGCGCCATGCCGTGACAGCCGATACCGGCCATCGCGCGGCTGCCCTCGGGAATCTTGGTCGAGGTGTTGTGCGGGCAGCCCGAGCAGAAATAGGGCGTGCGCGCCAGCTTGGCGGCGCCGATGCCCTCCGCCGGCCGGTCGAAGGCTTCGAGCTTTGCAAGGCGCTGCTCCAGCGCCGGGCTGCGGTGGCCGAGCCTGCGCAGCCGTGCAACGACGGCCGCCGCCACCATGGTCGGGGTCAACTCGCCTTCGCTCGGCAGAAGCGTTGCGCCGGTCTCGTCGCGCTTGCCGACCACCGAGGGCCGCTTCGACGCGTCGACATTGTAGAGAATGCGCAGAAGCTGGTCCTCGATGAAGCCGCGCTTCTCCTCGACGACAAGCACGTCCTGCAACCCTTCCGCGAACGCCCGCGCACCGGCTTCTTCCAGCGGCCAGGTCAGCGCGACCTTGTAGATGCGCAGTCCCAGCGCCTGCGCCTCCGCATCCGTTATGCCGAGATCGGCCAGCGCCTGCCGCAAGTCGAGATAGGCCTTGCCGGTCGCCATGATGCCGAGCCGCGCCGGCTTGGAGTCGAGCACGATGCGGTCGAAGCGATTGGCGCGCGCGAACGCCGCCACCGCCTGCATCTTCGGGCCATGCAGCCGCCGCTCCTGGTCCATCGGCGCATCGGGCCATCGGATGGAGAGCCCGCCCGGCGGCATCTCGAAATCGTCGGGGGTGATGATCCTGATGCGGTCGGGATCGCTGACGATCGAGGCCGAGCTTTCGACCGTCTCCGAGATCGCCTTGAAGCCGACCCAGCAACCGGAGTAGCGCGATAGCGCAAAACCCAGAATGCCAAGATCGAGATAATCCTGCAGCGTCGCAGGATTGACCACCGGCATCAGCGCGGCGGCGAATACCTGTTCGCTCTGATGGGCAAGCGTCGATGACTGGCAGCCATGATCGTCGCCGGCCAGCGCAATCACGCCGCCATTCGGCGAGGTGCCGGCCGAGTTGGCGTGCTTGAGCGCATCGACGGAACGGTCGACACCGGGCCCCTTGCCGTACCAGATGCCGAACACGCCATCGACCTTGGCGCCGGGAAACATGCCGACCTGCTGGCTGCCCCACACCGCCGTGGCGGCCAAATCCTCGTTGAGGCCGGGCGAAAATTCGATGTCATGCTGCTTGAGGAAGGATTTCGCGCGCCACAGCGCGTGGTCGTACATGCCGAGCGGCGAGCCGCGGTAGCCCGATATGAAGCCTGCGGTGGTGAGGCCCTGCGCGCGGTCGCGTTCGCGCTGCAACATCGGCAAGCGGACCAGCGCCTGGGTACCGGAAAGGAATATGCGCTTCGCATCCAGCCGGTACTTGTCGTCCAGCCCAACTTCCATCAACGCCATCGTTTGTTCCCCCGTCGCGAGCCGCTTTTTGAACCGGTCTAATTCTGACCAGAATGTACCGGTTTTGCTATGCGTGCCGAGCGGGATTCCATCGCCGCAGGACATATCTCCGACCAATTGTGGATGATCGCCCGCCCCTTGCCGAACCCCGCCTTCTTTGAAACGCTGGCGGCAAAGGGAGATCTCAGGGATGTCAGAACCGGCGTTCAGAACGGAGATATTGGAGCGCGACAATTTGCTCGTCGGGCCATGGCGGAGCCCGAAGCAGATGCTCCATGCCCAGGTCTATGATTCCCATGCCTCGATCCACGACGACGCCACCGCGCAAAAGCTCGGGTTTCAGGGCGGCACCATCGAAGGACCGACCCATTTCAGCCAGTTCGCGCCATTGTGCGAGCGGATCTGGGGCCGGGCCTGGTTCGAGACCGGGTGCCTGTCCGCGCATTACCGCAACCCCGCCTTCGAGGGCGAGGAAGTCCAGGCCAACATCGAAAAGCCGAAGCCGGGCCAGACCATTTGCGCGATCGGCATGACCAGGCGCGATGGCACAGAAATTCTGCGCGGCACCGCTTCGGTTGGCGGCGATGGCTCGGAAACCGCCCTTCACCGGCGGCTCGGCGAACTCAAGCCGCTCGCCGATCCGGTCATCCTGGCCGATCTCAAGGTCGGCATGAAGACCGCGCGGCAGACCGTGAGAATGGATTTCGACCAGAACATGGGCGATCTCTACCCGTTCTCGCTGGCCGAGAAACTGCGGCTGATCACCGAACCCTCGGCGTATTATTCGCAGGAACTCAATCCCTGGGGACGAGCCATCATCCCCATGGAGATGCTGAGCGTGCTGTTCCAGTACCGCGCCCGCGAGGACGGACTGCCGGTCCGCGGCCCCGCCGTCGGGCTGTTCGCAGACCAGGAAATCCGCCTGCTGCGCGGGCCGCTGTTCGCCGGGGAAGACTATTTCACCGAACGCGAGGTGGTCGCACTCAGCGGCAGTCGCCGCACCGAGAGCATGTGGGTGCGCACGACCGTGTTTGGAGCCGACGACACGCCGGTTGCGACCATGTTACTGAACCTGGCAAGCATCAAGGACTCCTACGCCAACTATGAACGGGAGCACAAAGCGCTCCATGGCTAGCATGATCCGGTAAAATGCTAAGCAGCTCTCTGAAGAGAACATGCTTCAATAAAAGATCCAGGTGAGCCCGAGCCGCTATCGCCAACAAGGACAACAAGAAAATGGCCCGCCTGCCCTATCTCGAAGCCGACCAGGTCGCCCCCGAATATCGCGACATGCTCAAGCGCAACACCAACCTGCACAAGCTGCTGGTGAACTCGCCGGAGATGGCGCGCGCCTTCAACGGCGTCGGCGGCTACATCCGTTTCAAGAGCAAGCTCGATCCGCGCCTGCGCGAACTCGCGATCCTCCAGGTCGGCTGGATGGAAAAGTCCGAATACGAGTTCACCCATCACGTGAAGATCGGCAAGGAATTCGGCGTCACCGACGACGACATCGCCGCCCTGATGGCCGAGACCGAGGGCAAGCCCTCTGATCTCGAACCGCTGGCGAAGGCGATATTGAAAGGCGCCCGCGAGATGGTGCGCGAACTGGCGATGTCGGACGCGACCTTCGCCGAGATCAAGCGCGAACTCTCCGACGAGCACATGGTCGACCTCGTGGTAACGATCGGCTTCTACTGCGCCGTCGTCCGCGTGCTGGCGACGATGAAGATGGACAACGAACCCTACTCTAAAGAGGTACTGAAACAGTACCCGATCCCGGGAGTGGAATGAAATGCGCCTGAAAGATCGTGTCGCCATCGTCGTCGGCGCCGGACAAAGCCCCGGCGAAGGCATCGGCAACGGTCGCGCCACCGCGCTGACTTTCGCCCGCGAGGGCGCCAAGGTGCTGTGCGTCGATCACAACCTGCCGTCCGCGCAGGAAACCGCCGACATGATCGCCGCCCAAGGCGGCACGGCGGCGGCATTCAGGGCCGACGTCACGAAGAACGCCGACCTGAAGGCGATGGTGGAGGATGCGATGGCGCGCTGGGGCCGCATCGACATCCTGCATAACAATGTCGGCGTCAGCCTGTCCGGCGGCGACGCCGAACTGCTCAACATTACCGAGGAAGCGTTCGACCGCTGCGTGGCGATCAACCTGAAGAGCTGCGTGCTCGCCGCCAAGCACGTGATCCCGATCATGCGGGCGCAAAAGAGCGGCGCCATCATCAACATCTCCTCGATGGCCGCGATCACGACCTATCCCTATGTGGCCTACAAGGCGACCAAATCGGCGATGATCGCCTTCACCGAACAGCTCGCCTATCAGAACGCGCAGTATGGCATCCGCGCCAACGTCATCCTGCCGGGCCTGATGAACACGCCGATGGCGGTCGATACCCGCGCCCGCGAATGGGGCAAGACCCGCGCCGAAGTCGAGGCCGATCGCGACAGCAAGGTGCCGCTGCGGCAGAAGATGGGCACCGGCTGGGACGTCGCCAACGCAGCGCTGTTTCTCGCGTCGGATGAGGCGAGTTTTATTACCGGCGTAACGTTGCCGGTCGATGGCGGCTCGAGCGTGCGGCGGGGATAGGACAGCCGATCAAGACTTCGCTCGTCATGCCCGGCCTTGTGCCGGGCATCCACGTCTTTGTTCCAACGAGCAAGAAAGACGTGGATGGGGGGG
>DATCXE010000018.1:0-2270 GCA_036565985.1 Bradyrhizobium sp. | reverse complement strand
GCGCGCGCAGCCGTCGCACAGGCTTTCCCATTCGGCGTTGGACATCTCCTCCAACGTCTTGGTTTTCCAGAAGAATCCCTCCTGGTCGGAAGCTCGTTTGGGCGGTGCGGTCATGAAGCTCTGTATTTTCCGGGTTGCATTAGGCTGAGCCCTTCTAGAGCCTTTTCCGTTCCGATTGAATCGGAACGGGGCTCTAGATTGTTGTTTTGACGCGTTTTCTTCACGCGAACCGGTTTCCGCTTCGCTGGAAAGCGCTCTTAAGGGTTCCGCCAACCCGGGTGCAAGCGGGCCGATTACGGGCGCAGGAATACCTGGAACACGTCAGGGCTGACCACCAAATGGTGAGCGAGAGCATTGGTTTATAGCCCCCGCTCGGATAGAACAGTTGCGAGTCCCCCAAGGGGTCCTGAAAGCGCCTTGGGTTTGCCGCAACATCGAAGGATGACGTATCGACAGCGCCCAAGGTGGGCGCGCGAGCGTTTCGAACGACCAAGGTCCCGGTGCGCCAGATCCTACCGCCCGACTTGAAGCAGAAGATCCGGAACTTCCTTCTGGATCTGGACGCGCGTATCGACTCGACGCTGTTTTCGTCGGGCAAGGGCCTGCGCGAACTGTACGAGCGCTATTCAACCTTCATGGACCGCTTCTATGTCGGCCGCTGGAAGCGCTGGGTCTTCATCGAACCGTTTTCGGAAGCCGCAACGATCGGCCTCGGCGGGCTGATCGTGATGCTCGCGCTCGCGGTGCCCGCGTTTCGGGAGACCGCCGACGACGACTGGCTCAAGAAGTCGGATCTCGCGGTGTCGTTTCTCGACCGCTACGGCAATCCGATCGGCAGCCGCGGCATCAAGCACAACGACTCGATCCCGCTGGAAGATTTTCCGGACAATCTGATCAAGGCGACGCTGGCCACCGAAGACCGCCGCTTCTACGACCATTTCGGCATCGACATCGCCGGCACCGCGCGCGCGCTCGTCACCAACGCGCAGGCCGGCGGCGTGCGCCAGGGCGGTTCGTCGATCACCCAGCAATTGGCGAAGAACCTGTTCCTCAACAACGAGCGCACCATCGAGCGCAAGGTGAAGGAGGCGTTCCTCGCGATCTGGCTGGAGACGCGTCTCACCAAGAACGAGATCCTGAAGCTCTATCTGGATCGCGCCTACATGGGCGGCGGCACCTTCGGCGTCGACGGCGCTGCGCATTTCTACTTCAACAAGTCGGCGCGCGACGTCACGCTTGCGGAATCCGCCATGCTGGCCGGCCTCTTCAAGGCGCCGACCAAATACGCCCCGCACATCAACCTGCCCGCCGCCCGCGCCCGCGCCAACGTCGTGCTCGACAACCTCGTCGATGCCGGCTTCATGACGGAGGGCCAGGTGTTCGGCGCCCGGCGCAACCCGGCCATCGCCGTCGACCGCCGCGACGAGAATTCGCCGAACTACTATCTCGACTACGCCTTCGACGAGATGCGCAAGCTGGTCGACACCTTTCCGAAATCCTACGTGGAACGCGTTTTCGTGGTCCGCACCGCAATCGACATGACCGTGCAGCGCGCAGCCGAGGAAGCTATCGAAAACCAGTTGCGTCAGTTCGGCCGCGACTATCACGCGACGCAGGCCGCGACCGTCGTCGCCGATCTCGACGGCGGCGTACGCGCGCTGGTCGGCGGGCGCGACTATGGATCGAGCCAGTTCAACCGCGCGACCGACGCCTACCGGCAGCCGGGGTCGTCGTTCAAGCCCTATGTCTACACCACCGCGCTGCTCAACGGTTACACACCGAACTCGAAAGTGGTCGACGGCCCGGTCTGCATCGGCAACTGGTGCCCGCAGAACTATGGCCACTCCTACTCGGGCTCGGTCACGCTGACGCAGGCGATCACCCGCTCGATCAACGTCGTGCCCGTGAAACTGTCGATTGCGCTGGGCGGCAAGGTGGCGAATCCGGCCAAGGCCGGCCGCGCCAAAATTACCGAGGTGGCACGCCGCTTCGGCCTCACGGCGCCGCTGCCGGATACGCCGTCGATGCCGATCGGCTCCGACGAAGTCACCGTGCTCGAACACGCCGTCGCCTACGCGACTTTCCCGAACAAGGGGAAGGCGCCCAAGCCGCACGCGGTTCTTGAAGTGCGCACCGGCGCCGGCGACCTGGTCTGGCGGTTCGACCGCGACGGCAAGAAGGCGGTGCAGGCGATACCGGCTTCCGTGGCTGCCGACATGGCCGGGATGATGAGCCACGTCGTCAGCGAGGGCACCGCACGGCGCGCCGCG
>DATCXE010000834.1:0-2088 GCA_036565985.1 Bradyrhizobium sp. | reverse complement strand
CTCCGCGACCTTGTCGAGGAAGCCGGTGGTGGAGAGCCAGCGCTGCTCCGCGCCGACCAGGAGCGCGAGGTCCTTGGTCATGTAGCCGTCCTCGACGGTCTGCACGCAGACCTTTTCCAGCGTGTCGGCGAACTTCGCGAGCTGCGGGTTGTTGTCGAGCTTGGCGCGGTGGGCGAGGCCGCGGGTCCAGGCGAAGATCGACGCGATCGAGTTGGTCGAGGTTTCCTTGCCCTTCTGGTGCTCGCGGTAGTGCCGGGTCACCGTGCCGTGCGCGGCTTCGGCTTCCACGGTGTTGCCGTCGGGCGTCATCAGCACCGAGGTCATCAGGCCGAGCGAGCCGTAACCCTGCGCCACGGTGTCCGACTGCACGTCGCCATCGTAGTTCTTGCAGGCCCAGACGTAGCCGCCGGACCACTTCATGGCCGCGGCCACCATGTCGTCGATCAGGCGATGTTCGTAGGTGATCTTCTTGGCGTCGAACTTCGCCTTGAATTCCTTGTCGAAGATGTCCTGGAAGATGTCCTTGAAACGGCCGTCATAGACCTTGAGGATGGTGTTCTTGGTCGAGAGGTAGACCGAATAATTCTTCGCCAGGCCCATGTTCAGCGAAGCACGGGCGAAGTCGGCGATGGAATCGTCGAGATTGTACATCGACATCGCGATGCCGGCGCCGGGAGCCTTGAAGACCTCCCGTTCGATCACGGTGCCGTCCTCGCCGACGAATTTCATCGACAGCGTGCCCTTGCTCGGGAACTTGATGTCGGTGGCGCGGTACTGGTCGCCGAAGGCATGGCGGCCGATGATGATCGGCTTGGTCCAGCCGGGAACGAGGCGTGGCACGTTGCTGCAGATGATCGGTTCGCGGAACACGACGCCGCCGAGGATGTTGCGGATGGTGCCGTTCGGCGACTTCCACATTTCCTTCAGGCCGAATTCCTTCACCCGGGCCTCGTCGGGGGTGATGGTGGCGCATTTGACGCCGACGCCGACCTTCTTGATGGCGTTGGCGGCGTCGATGGTGACCTGGTCGTTGGTCTGGTCGCGGTACTCCATTCCGAGGTCAAAATACATAAGCTCGACATCGAGGAACGGGTTGATCAGCTTGTCCTTGATGTACTGCCAGATGATCCGGGTCATCTCGTCGCCATCGAGTTCGACGACGGGGTTGGTCACCTTGATTTTTGCCATGACGGAGGGGGCCTTTTCTCGGAAAACCGCGCTAAAGGGGCGGGGTGGAGTGATTATATGCGGGCTATAGCACTGCAAACCGGCGGACGAAAGCCAAGCCGTTATGCACTTTGCGCCCATCCTCGGGGTTAGAACGCCGCAGCCGGAACGTTGCCTCGCGTAGCGGTCGCGGCCGGCGGCCTGGAGCCAGATGGGGCGCTGCCCCGGCAAATTTAGTCTCCTTGTAAGGCTTTGATCGAACGTTCAGAAATCTTGCCGAACTGATTATTTTGCTTGAGAAAATTTCTCCGGCGGGTGATCGAGGGCCTCGGCGAGGCGTCTATTCCGAAGTCTTTCCGAAGTTGAACCAGAAGGTGAAGTTCAGAGAATGTCCGGCTCGGGCACCGATAAAACCAAGTCTGGTTTGGACTTAGCCGGACCAGTTGTGATCCTTGTCGAGCCGCAGCTCGGCGAGAATATCGGCATGGCCGCACGCGCGATGGGCAATTTTGCGCTGTCGCGCCTGCGGATCGTCAATCCGCGCGACGGCTGGCCGAACATCGCGGCGCAACGCGCTGCCGCCGGCGCCGACCAGATTCTGGAACAGGCCGAACTGTTCGATACCGTCGAGCAGGCGGTCGCCGATCTGACGCTGCTTTTCGCCACCACCGCCCGGGCCCATGACCAGGCCAAGCCCGTGGTCGCGCCGGTTGAGGCTGCCGCCGAGATCGTGGCGCATGTCGGCGGCGGAGGCGGGGCCGGCATTCTCTTCGGGCGGGAGCGCTACGGCCTGCAGAACGAGGAGGTCGCGCTCGCCAACCGGATCATCACCTTTCCGGTCAACCCGGGTTTTGCGTCGCTCAATCTGGCGCAGGCGGTGCTCCTGATCGGCTACGAGTGGTTCAAGCGCTCGACCGGCGG
>DATCXE010000833.1:0-9353 GCA_036565985.1 Bradyrhizobium sp. | reverse complement strand
TCATGGCTGCCCGCAGGCCGCTCGTCATGCTGGGCGCCGCAGCAAGCCGACCGTATCTTGCCGATCCGCTGTCGGCGTTCGTGCGGCGATGCAAGATTCCCTTCTTCAACACGCAGATGGGGAAGGGCGCCGTCAATGCAGGCTCCAACCTCTATATGGGTACGGCGGCGCTGTCGGAACGGGATTGGGTTCACGAGGCTATCGACCAGGCCGATCTGATCATTTCGATCGGCCACGATACCGTTGAGAAGCCCCCATTCCTGATGGGCCATGATGGACCACAGGTGATCCATGTCGGCGCCACGCCGGCGACGGTGGAGCAGGTATACTTCCCGCAGGCGGAGATCATCGGAGATGTTGGTGCGGGCCTTGCCGCCCTCGCGGATCGCCTGGAAGGTAGGCTACCCAATGGTCAGGCATTGCTTGGTCTGCGGGAAGGGATCCTTGCTCGCCTCGCCGAGGGGGCGACGGAGGATCGGTTTCCGCTGACGCCGCAGCGGGTCGTGCATGACGTTCGCCAGGTCATCCCGCCAGACGGCATCGTTGCCCTCGACAACGGCATGTACAAGATCTGGTTCGCGCGCAACTATCGCACCAGCATCGCCAACACGCTGCTGCTCGACAACGCGCTCGCGACGATGGGGGCAGGGCTTCCTTCGGCGATCGCAGCGTCGCTGATCCATCCGGATCGGCGCGTGCTCGCGGTCTGTGGCGACGGCGGCTTCATGATGAATTCGCAGGAACTGGAAACGGCCGTGCGGCTCAAGCTGAACCTCGTCGTGCTTGCGCTCGAGGATCGTGCCTACGGCATGATCCGCTGGAAACAGGAAGTCGATGCATTCCCGGACTTCGGCCTAGAATTCGGCAATCCCGATTTCGTCGCCTATGCGAAGTCATACGGCGCCAAGGGCTCCCGCGTTAGCAACGCCTCGGAACTCTCGACCATGCTGGAAGCTGCTTTCGGGCAGGGCGGCGTGCATCTCGTCGTCGTGCCTGTCGATTACAGCGAGAATGTGCGCGTACTCGTCAACGAGTTGCCCCCGGCAGTCCGGGCCAGGTGAGAAGCCTGCGTCGGGCCCGTGCGCGCAGTCCTATTGTCGACGGTGCCGGCCGAGATCAGGCGTGAGTCGCAACTTTCAACGCTTCAGCGCGGATCTCTTCGACGAGGCGCTCTTTCAGCCTGACGAATTCGGGTGCGGTCTTGATCTTGTAGGATCGGGGGTGGGGTAGATCGACCGCGATTTCAGTCTTGATGCGGCCCGGGCGGGCGCTCATGACGATGACGCGGCTGCCGAGGAAGATGGCCTCCTCGATATCGTGGGTAACGAACAGCACGGTCTTTTGGTCGCGTTCCCAGATGCCGAGGAGCATTTCCTGCATCAACACACGCGTCTGATTATCGAGTGCGCCGAACGGCTCATCCAGCAGCAGGATCTTGGGGTCGTTGGCGAGTGCGCGCGCGATCGCGGTGCGTTGCTGCATGCCTCCGGAGAGTTGTTTGGGCCAATGGTTCTCGAAGCCCGACAGGCCGACGCGATGGATGAACCCATCGGCGATCTTGCCGCGATCCGCCGCGGATATCCCGCGTTCGCGCAGGCCAAACGCGATATTCTCGCGCACGGTCAGCCACGGGAAAAGCGTATAGGACTGGAACACCATGCCGCGATCCGCGCCCGGTCCCGTGACCGGGCTTCCATCCAGAATGACGCGGCCGCTGGTCGGTCGGTCAAGCCCGGCGATGATCCGGAGTAGCGTGGACTTTCCGCAGCCCGACGGACCGAGAATGGTGACAAAGTCATTGTTGCCGACGGTGAGATCGGTAGGTTCCAGCGCCCGTGTCGGCGCATTGCCCTGGCGCGCAGGGAAGGTGCGCGAGACCTGCTCGATCCTCAGTTCGGTCACGCCAGTCTCCACGGGAACAGCCAGGCGTTGAAGGCCTTGAACAGGAAATCCGACACGAGGCCGATCAGTCCGATAACGATGATGCCGAAGATGATCTGTCCCGTATTGAGCAGGGCCTGGCTGTCGGTGATCATGTGGCCTATGCCCGACGATGAGCCGATCAGTTCGGCGACGATGACATAGGTCCATGCCCAGCCCAGAACGAGCCGGAGAATTTCCGCGATCTCGGGGGCGGACGAGGGCAGCAGCACGCGCCGGATGATGCCGTTATCGCTGGCGCCGAGCGTGTAGGCCGCTTCAACAAGATCGCGCCGCGTGCTTCCGACGTTCACGGCGATCATCAGGATGATCTGGAACACCGAGCCGATGAAGATGACCAAAAGCTTCTGCAATTCGCCGATGCCCGCCCACAGGATCAGCAGCGGGATGAAGGCCGAGGCGGGCAGATACCGGGCAAAGGAGACGAATGGCTCCAGGAAGGCTTCGATCGGCTTGTAAGCTCCCATCAAGACACCGAGCGGAACCGCAATGATGGTCGCCAGCACGAAGCCGCCGACGACCCGCCATATCGTCATGCCGATGTCGAACAGGAAGCCGTGTTTTGTCAGGAGCTCCCAGCCTTCCTGCAGCATCGTCAGGGGATTGGCGAGGAACGTCTTTGACACGTAGCCGCCGAACGTTGCCCACGCCCACAGGGCAACGAACAGAACGAAGAACGCAAGGCCAAGCGCTGCGCGTTGCTTCGACGTCACGGGATCCAGGGGACGCATCACGGGCATGTTCCTCAAAGCGGCGCGCTGATCGCTGAAAGCCCCACTTCCCGATGTGGAAGCGGGGCCTGTCAAGCGAACCTACTTGATGAAGCTCGTGTCAACGAGGTCGTCGATCTTCGGAATTGATTTGACGATTCCGATCTCGAGAAGCAACTCCGCAGCTTCCTTGGTGAAAGTCTGGAATTCGCCCGCGAAGAATTTCTGGTTCGCGGCCTTGTCCTGCCAGCGCAGAAATTTCGCCGAATTGCCGAACTGCTCGCCGGACTGCTTCACATCGGCGCCCATGATCTCATAGGATTTCGCCTGATCTTTTTCGATCATGGCGAGCGCCTCGAAATAGCTATCGGCCAGCGCCTGCGCGGCTTTCGGGTTGTCGGCAAGAAACTTCGGCGTGCAACCGAACGTGTCCATGACCATCGGGTAATCGAGCGTGGTGGCGATGATCTTGCCCTTGTCTGGTGCCGCGCGCACGGTCGAGAGATAGGGCTCATAGGTCATGGCTGCATCGTTCTGGCCGGAAACGAATGCCTGCGCCGCTGCGGCCGGCTCCAGGTTCACAACAGTCACGTCCTTGATCGAGAGGCCATTCTTCTTGAGCATCCAGGCGAGGGCGAAATAGGGTGACGTTCCGGGTGCTGAGGCGGCGACCGTCTTGCCCTTCAGGTCCTTGATTGCAGCGACGTCGTTTCGCGTCGCCATGCCATCGGCGCCGTAGCTCTTGTCGAGCTGGAAGATCTGCTTGGTTGCAACGCCATTGGCATTCCAGGATATCCAGGTTTCGACCGTTGTCGCCGCACACTGGATGTCGCCCGAGGCAATGGCCAGATGCCGATCCTTCTGCGGGATCTTCTTGATCGTGACATCGAGGCCGTTCTTCTTGAAGATGCCGGCCTGATTGGCCAGCGTGAGCGGGGCGAACCCGGTCCATCCTGAGATGCCGATGCCGACCTTGACATCTTGCGCCAGGGCCGGCGCGGAAACCAGGAGAGCGGCGGTTGTCGCGAGAATTCCAAGACTACGATTTCCAAGGCTACGCATGGCTGTATTCCTTTGCTGGTTCATGGATTACGTCCCTATTCCTCTGTTCACGCCCGTGCGGACGATGTTGCTGCCTCGGGAAGTGCTGCATAAATTGTGCCGCGCCCTCACATGCCTTGATCCCTGCTTCAGCCGCCCTTGAACCGGGCCACCAGTTTGTGGGAATCGCCCGGATAGATCAGGCGTACCGCCGTCAGCGGCCGTCCGCTGCGCCAGGTGTGCCGGTCGATCACGAGGCAAGGCGCACCGATCGCGATCTCCAGTGCCCCCGCAGCCTCGTCATCGGCCGAAATGGCGCTGATCGCATGCTCGGCTTCTGTCCATGGCACATGATGCAGCAGCCACGATCCCGGTGGCTCCTTCGCGAAATCCGCGGTGGCGGCTTCAGGCACCGCGTCGAGATCGATCAACCTGTCCTCAATTGCGAATGGTACGTCGTCGGCGCTGTGGCGGCAGGCAATCGCGATTACCTTGCCGGTCTTACCCAGTCCAAGACGGGTGCGGTCGGTGGCGTTGACCGTGCGGCGTGAGCACTTGATCAGGTGATAACCGTAGCTGCGGCCAAGCGCGGTGATTTCCGCGCGGATATCGGAGATCTTCAGCACTGCCGACAGGAATTTCGGACGGCGCACAAAGGTGCCGGCGCGCCGCCGCCGCTCGATCAGATCGGCTTGTGCCAGTTCCGACAATGCCTTGCTGACCGTCATTCGCGAGCAGCGATAGCCGGCCATCAGTTCGTGTTCGAATGGAATACGATGGCCCGGTGGCCATTCACCGGACAGGATGCGCCGTTCGATGTCGAGCCGGATCTGCTTGTACGTCGGCTTGTCGGCTGGCTGGGGCTTGCTGCGATCCATCGCGAGGCTCATGCCGCGAGCCTCCTTACAGCGCCATTGAATTTGTCGCGCGCACTCTCGCCGAGCCGGTGGCGTCCATTCTCGACAACCTTGTTGCCGCCCGCCCACACGCAGTCGATGGCGCCTGCGCGTGCTGCGAAAATCCAGCCGTCGAGAATGGCATCCTCGCGGCGGCCGGCGAGCGAGGGGTGCGTGGTGTCGAGGGTGACGATATCGGCGCGTGCGCCGGTCTGCAGCCCTGCGACCGGTTGCGCCAGCGCCTGGGCGCCGCCGGCAAGTGCGCCGTCGAGCAGAGCGCGGCCGGTCGAAATGCCGGGGCCGCCGGACAACACGTTGCGTTCGCGGTGCTTCAACCGCTGACCGTATTCGAGCTGACGCAGTTCATCGGCGACGCCGATCAACACATTGGAATCCGTTCCGACGCCGAACCGGCCGCCGGCGTCAAGAAACTCGCGCGCCGGAAAAATGCCGTCGCCGAGGCTCGCTTCCGTAACCGGACAGAGTCCGGCAATCGCGCCGCTTTGCGCCAGCGATACGGTTTCCTCGGCCGTCATGTGGGTCGCATGGATGAGACAGCAGCGCTCATCGAGCGGCGCACATTCGAGCAGCCACTCGACCGGCCGCCTGCCGGACCAGGCAACGCATTCTTCGACTTCCCTGACCTGTTCGGCGGCGTGGATATGCACCGGCGCGTCACCGGCTATCGCGAAGATTGCCGCCAATTCGCCCGGCGTTACCGCCCTCAGGCTGTGTGGCGCGACACCGACATTGGCGCCGGGCAGGGTGCGGACCGCGGTCCTGGTAGCGTCAAGCAGCTTTGCGAATTGATCGACCGAGCAGATGAACCGGCGCTGGCCGGCATGCGGTGCGATTCCACCAAAGGAGCCGTGTGCGTAAAAGCTCGGCAGCAGCGTGAGCCCGATGCCCGTCGTCTCGGCAGCCCGTGCAATTCGCGTCGCCATTTCCGCTGGGTTGGCGTAGGGCGAGCCATCGCGGTCATGGTGGAGATAGTGGAATTCGCCGACGCGCGTGTAGCCTTGCTCGAGCATCTCGACATAGAGCTGCGTCGCGACGGCTTCCACGTCTTCCGGGGTCATCTCCAGCGCAAAGCGGTACATCGTCTCGCGCCACGTCCAGAATGTATCCGCGGTATTGCCGCGCGTTTCAGCGAGCCCCGCCATGCCGCGCTGGAAAGCGTGACTATGCAGGCTTGCTATCCCGGGGATTGCGAGCAGATGGCGCTCATCGCCGGCTCCGGGCGCGGTGCCGGTCGTAACCTTCGAGATCGATCCGTCGGTCACCACCACCTGCACGTCATCGGCCCACCCCGAGGGAAGCAGTGCCGATGCAAAATGCAAAGTGGACATGTTGCCAAACCGGGGTGGACAGGAGGCCAGCGCCCTAATATGTATAGACATAATGAACACCCCGTCAAGCTTCCGCCGTTGAGGGAATTCCATGGCCGAGCGCTTTGATCGTATCTGGCACAACGCCAGGCTCGCCTCGCTGCGCGAGGACAAGCCCGATCTCGGGATCATCGAGCACGGCGTGATCGCGGCACGCGACGGCCTTATCGCCTTTGCTGGCAGCCATTCCGATTTTCCATCCGACGCCGATGCCACCGAGCGGATCGATTGCGCAGGGCGATGGATCACGCCCGGACTGGTGGATTGTCATACCCATCTGGTCTTCGGTGGAAACCGCGCGCACGAATTCGAGCTGCGGCTGCAGGGCGCAAGCTACGAAGAGATCGCGCGCGCGGGCGGTGGCATCGTTTCGACGGTCGCAGCGACCCGCGCGGCCAGCGAGGCTGAACTCGTTGCCGGCGCGCTGCCGAGGCTGGATGCACTCATCGGTGAGGGCGTAACGACGCTGGAGATCAAATCCGGCTATGGGCTCAACACGGAAACCGAGATGCGTCAGCTTTCGGCTGCGCGCGCGCTCGGCCGCAGACGTTCGGTCTATGTCCGGACGTCGTTTCTAGGAGCGCATGCGCTGCCACCCGAAGCCGATGGCGACAAGGAGCGATACATCGACCTGGTTTGTCGCGAGATGTTGCCGGCGGTGGCGCAGGCCGGGCTCGCCGATGCGGTCGATGCGTTCATGGAAGGCATCGCGTTCTCGCGTGAACAAACGGCGCGTGTGTTCCGCGCGGCAAGGGCGCTCGGACTGCCGGTCAAACTGCACGCCGATCAATTGTCGAACCTCGGTGGAACGGCGCTGGCTGCGGAGTTTTCTGCTCTGTCCGCCGATCATCTGGAGCACACCGATGAGGCAGGCGTCGCGGCCATGGCGCGGGCAAATACGGTGGCCGTGCTTCTGCCGGGCGCATTCTATTTCATCCGCGAAACGGCGAAGCCTCCGGTCGAACTGTTTCGCGCGCACGGCGTGCACATGGCGCTGGCAACCGATTGCAACCCTGGCAGCTCGCCGCTGACGTCGCTGCTGCTGGCAATGAACATGGGTGCGACGCTGTTCCGGATGAATGTTGTTGAGTGCCTCGCCGGTGTGACGCGGGAAGCTGCGCGCGCGCTTGGCATTCTCGGCGAGACCGGAACGCTCGAGGCTGGCAAATATTGCGATCTCGCGATCTGGGATATCGACCGGCCGGCCGAACTGGTCTACCGGATCGGCTTCAACCCGCTGCATCGCAGGGTGTGGAGGGGGCAATGAGTGGCCCGCTGGCATCCATCGTTGTTTCGCCCGGCAGGGTCAGCCTCGATGATCTCGCGCAAGTGCTCGCAGGCGCGGCCGTCGTGCTCGAGCCGTCATTCTGGCCGCGCGTCCAGGCGGCATCGGCCATCGTTGCGGAAGCCGCGCGCTCGAACGTTCCGGTTTACGGCATCAATACCGGGTTTGGAAAACTGGCGTCGAAACGCATTCCGCCGGACCAGACCGCGCTGCTCCAGCGTAACCTCATCGTCTCGCATTGCTGCGGGGTAGGGCCGGCAACGCCCGAACCGATCGTGCGCTTGATGATCGCGCTGAAGATCGTCTCGCTCGGGCGGGGCGCATCGGGCGTGCGCTGCGAAATCATCGAGCAGCTGCAGGCCATGCTGGCGCGCGACGTTTGTCCGCTGGTGCCGCAGCAGGGATCGGTAGGAGCCTCCGGCGATCTGGCGCCGCTTGCACACATGACGGCGGCCATGATCGGCGAGGGGCAGGCGCTGATGGGCGGAAAGGTTGTGCCGGGACGCGATGCGCTCGCCGCCGCCGGGCTTGAAGCGATCACGCTTGGCCCCAAGGAAGGTCTCGCGTTGATCAACGGAACACAGTTTTCGACCGCCTATGCCATTTCCGGTTTGTTGCGCGCCCACGGCCTGGTGCGCACGGCGCTGGTGACGGGCGCGTTGTCGGTCGATGCGGCCATGGCCTCCACCGCTCCGTTTCGTCCTGAAATCCAGCAACTCCGGGGACAGTCCGGGCAAATCGCAGCCGGCGCGGCTCTGACTGCGCTGCTCGATGGCAGCGACATTCGCATGTCGCATCTCGAAGGCGACGAGCGCGTGCAGGATCCCTATTGCCTGCGTTGTCAGCCACAGGTGGCCGGCGCCGCGCTCGATCTCTTGATGCAAGCCGCCCGCACCTTGACGATCGAGGCCAACGCCGTCACGGACAATCCGCTGGTGCTGGTCGAGACCGGAGAGATCGTCTCGGGTGGAAATTTTCACGCAGAGCCGGTCGCCTTTGCCGCCGACCAGATTGCGCTGGCCCTGTCGGAGATCGGCGCGATCAGCGAACGGCGGATCGCCACGCTGGTCGACCCCGCACTGAACTTCGGCCTGCCGCCGTTTCTGACCCCGGAGCCCGGCGTCAATTCCGGCTTCATGATCGCCGAAGTGACGGCGGCCGCCCTCTACGCCGAGAACAAGCAGCGCGCCTCCGCGTGCTCCATCGACTCGACGCCGACCAGCGCCAACCAGGAAGATCACGTGTCGATGGCTGCGCACGCGGCACGCCGTTTGTCCGACATGGCGGATAACCTTGCCACCATTCTCGGCATCGAGTTGTTGGTGGCGGCGCAAGGCATCGGGCTGCGCGCCCCGCATACGACCAGCCCTGCGCTCGCAGCGGTCATTGCACGCTTGCGCGAGGAGGTGCCGGCGCTCGGTGGCGATCGCTACATGGCCGACGATCTCGCCAGGGCAACCGCGCTGGTCGAGGCCGGCGCATTGCCGGCCGCCGTGATTTCGGTGCTCGAGGACGACCCGCTTCCAAACCTTGCCGAGAGAGGCCTTGCGTCATGAACCGCCGACTGGACAACGACCGCACGATCCGCGCGCCACGCGGGCCCGAGCTCAGCGCCAAGAGCTGGCTGACGGAGGCGCCACTTCGCATGCTGATGAACAATCTCGACCCTGAAGTCGCCGAGCGGCCGAGCGAACTGGTCGTCTATGGCGGGATTGGCCGCGCCGCCCGCGACTGGGACTGCTTTGACCGGATCGTCGCCTCACTGCGCAAGCTCGAGGGTGACCAGACCCTGGTAGTGCAGTCCGGCAAGCCGGTCGGAATCTTTCGCACCCATGCCGATGCGCCGCGCGTGCTGATCGCCAACTCGAACCTGGTGCCGCATTGGGCGACGCTCGATCACTTCAATGAGCTCGACAAAGCCGGGCTGATGATGTTCGGCCAGATGACAGCGGGATCATGGATCTACATCGGTAGCCAGGGCATCGTGCAGGGGACCTATGAGACCTTTGTCGAGGTGGGGCGGCGTCACTACGGCGGCGATCTCGCGGGCAAGTGGATACTGACGGCGGGCCTCGGCGGCATGGGAGGCGCG
>DATCXE010000821.1:0-3390 GCA_036565985.1 Bradyrhizobium sp. | reverse complement strand
AGCAGGCGCGTGCCAAGCATCAGCGCGCGGCCGAGCGCCACCATCTTGCCCTGTCCGCCGGAGACCGATCCTGCCGGGCGCCTGGCGAGTTCCTTCAACTCCGGCAACACCGAATAGGCGCGATCCAGTCGACGTTTCGACTCGTCCGGGCCCAGCTTCGCGACGCGGCCGGGAAGCAGGATGTTCTCCTCGACAGTGAACGCCGAAAACAGCCGGCGGTCTTCCGGCGCATAGCCGAGACCAAGCGATGGCCGGCGGTGCGGCGGGATCGGCCCAAGATCCTCGCCGCCCAGTCGCACCGTGCCGCTGGCTTCCGTAAAACCCATGATGGTGCGGACCGTCGTGGTCTTGCCGGCGCCGTTGCGCCCGATCAGCGCGGCGCTGGCGCCGGGCTGCAGCGAGAAGGTGACATTGCGCAGCACCGGTGCGCCGGCGATCGCGACATTGATGTTCTCGAAACTCAGCATCGGCGTCATATTCCGATCACCTGCTCTCGAACCTTCGGATCGGCCAGCACCTCCGCGGGCGTGCCGACTTTCTGGATCTTGCCCATGTTCCACACCGCGACGCGGTTGGCGTAACGCTCCACCATGTCCATGTCGTGCTCGACAAACACCGAGGTCACCTTTTCCTTGGCGAGCGCCGTGGTGAGGATGTCCATGATCCCGAGCTTTTCGGAAGAGGCGACGCCGGAGGTCGGCTCATCCATCAGCAGCAGTTTCGGCTTCAAGGCCAGCGCCAGCGCAATATCGACGAGCTTGCGCTGGCCTTCGGGCAATTCCCGCGCCTTGCGCTCCGCGTATGATTTGACGCCGACGAGATCCAGGAGGCGCTCCATCTCCTGCGCTTCCGGCAGGCTCGACAGCGCCTTGAACCCTGACGGTCGTCCCTTGAGCGATGCAGCCGCGATCAGCATGTTCTCCATCACGGTCTGATCGAGGAACAGTTGCGGAATCTGGAAGGCGCGGGCGATGCCGAGCTTGGTGATCGTGCGCGGCAGATGCGCGGTTATGTCGTGGCCGAGGAAGCTCACGGTACCGGCCTGCGGCCGGAGATAACCGGTCGAGATGTTGAGGAACGTGGTCTTGCCGGCGCCGTTCGGTCCGATGATGGCGAGATTTTCGCCCTCATAGACGTCGAGGTCGATGCCGTCGGCCGCGATGACGCCGCCGAAGCGGATCTTGATGTCCCTGGCGGAGAGCAGGATGTTGGCCATCAATGACCTCCCTGCTTGGGCTGGGTGCCGCGCTGGCGGAGACCGATCAGGCCATTCGGCGCATAGAGGATGATGACGATCAGCACGACGCCGAGGATGAGTTGCCATGAGTCTGCAAGATGGGCGGCCGCGTAGAAGCGGACGCACTCGAACATGGCCGCGCCTGCGAAGGCGCCGAATGCATGGGCGCCGCCGCCAAGGATTGCGATGAACACGAACTCGCCCGACTTGGTCCAGAAGCCGAACTCGGGTGTTGCGATCTGCTGGATGATGGCGACCAGGCTGCCGCCGACGCCGCCGAGAAACGACGAAATCACGTAGCCCACGAGAAGCACGCGGCGGGCCGACGTTCCCAGATATTCGAGCCGCGTCTCGTTCGACTTGATGGCCCGGAGCATGTGCCCGAGCGGGCTTTCGAGATAGCGCTGCACGCCGAAGAAAGCCGCGATCGCGACCGCGAGGCTCACATAGAGAATGACGTACTGGAAGGTCTCCGGATCGAAGGAAAATCCGAGCAGGCCGGGACGCGCGACGCGGATGCCGTCGGCGCCGTTGGTGTAGTGAAACATTTTCTCCAGCAGCGACCACAGCACCATCGAGAAGGCGAGGTTGAGCATGCTGAAGAAGATTTCGCGGTAGCGGACCACGAACATGCCGACGATCAGGCCGAAGATGGTGGAGGAAATGCCGCCGAGCACGATATAGAGCAGGATGTCGCCGCCACCCACATACTTGCCCCAGAACGCCGCGCTGTAGGCGCCGGTCGCGAAGAACATCGCGTGACCGAACGACACCTGTCCCGCCTGCAGCAACAGCACGATGCCGAGCACGACGACGCCCTTGGCGAGGATCAGCGCGAACAGCGTGGCCCAGCTCGATACGAACAGCGGCGCCAGCGCCGCGACCACGAAGAAGACGACGGCAACCGCCGTGATGGGCTTGAAACGGCCGTTCATCAGATCTTCCTCACCTGGACCGCGCCGAACAGACCGAACGGCCGCACCAGCAGCACCAGCACCATCAGGAGGTACGGCACCAGCACCTCGAACTCGGGCTGGATATAGATGATGAACGCCCGCGTCAGGCCGATCATGAGCGCCGTGAGCGCCGTGCCCTCGATCTGCCCGAGGCCGGCCGTGGCGGCAACCGCGAACGAGAGCACGATCATGTCCGCGCCCATCCCGGGCACCAGCGAGGTGGTCGGCGAGGCGAGCGCGCCGCCGAGGGCTGCGAAGCTCGCGCCGATGATGAAGGTGACGAAATAGACCCGCTTGGCGTCGATGCCGATGGCGGTGGAGGCCTCGCGATCTTCCGTGACAGCCAGGATCACCGCGCCCGCTAGCGTGCGGCGCAGGAAGTAGCGCAGGCCGACCAGCGTCAGCAGCGCCACCAGCGGCAGCAGCACGACCTGGTAGGACGTGTAAGCCACGCCGAACACGGAAATATTCGGCAGCAGCTTCAGCGGCTCGGCGGCGAAGATCGGCTGCACGCCCCAGATCAGGCGCTGCAGGTTGTCCATGATCATGAAGGCCGCGAAGGTGATCAGCAGTTGCAGCACATCATCCCGCCCGTAGAGCGGCCGCAGCAGGAAGCGTTCGATGAAGCCGCCGCAGATCACGCCGATGGCGATCGAGGCCACGATCAGCGCGGGGTAGGTCAGCCATGGCGAAATGGGCGCGACGGCGAGGCTTAACGTCGCGGCGAGATAAGCGCCGAAGGCATAGAGCGAACCGTGCGCCACGTTCACCACGCGCAGCACGCCGAAGATCAGGCTGAGCCCGACGGAAACCAGGAACACCAGCGCGGCGTAGCTGATCCCGTCGAGAACGGCCAGGGTGGCAAGTGTCGTGTTCATTGGAAACCTTGGAGGCAGGACCGTCCTCCGGGCAAACCCGGAGGACGGTGATCGCGGCGTTACTGCTTGAAGGTCGGCACGTCCATCTTGACGAACTCGGGCTTGAGCGTCTTCAGCCAATCGACCGAACGCACGCCCGCCGGATTGGTGATCACCTTCGGATCGAAGATCATCATGTTGTCGAGCAGCTTGAAGTCGTAGCCGGGGAAGGACTTGGTGACGCCGACAAGCTGGGCTTCGAGACCCTGGTTGTCTTCCGGCCGCAGCGTGATCGGCCTGCCGAACCCGGTGGCGAACTCGATGCCTGCCGTCGCATCCA
>DATCXE010000560.1:0-2610 GCA_036565985.1 Bradyrhizobium sp. | reverse complement strand
TTCGAGGCGGCGCGCAAGCAGGGCGTCAAGCGCGTGGTGTTCGCCTCGTCGAACCACGCGGTCGGCTTCTATCCACGCCATCACCGGATCGGTACCGATGTCACCGCGCGGCCGGACAGCCGCTATGGCGTCAGCAAGGTGTTCGGCGAGGCGGTCGGTGCGCTCTATGCCGACAAGCACGGGCTCGGCGTCACCTGTCTTCGCATCGGCAATTTCGGCGAGATGCCGCTCGACCACCGCAGGCTTTCGATCTGGCTGAAGCCGGAAGATCTGGTTCAGCTCTGCCGGATCGGGCTCGATCATCCCGATATCCATTTCGAGATTTTTTACGGCGCCTCGTACAATGAGCGCGCCTGGTGGGACAACCACCGCGCCTACGATCTCGGGTACCGGCCGACCGGTCGCGGCGAGGATTTCCGCGAGCACGCCATGGCCGAGCAGGCCAAGCTCAAGCCGGATCCCGTCGGCGACTACTACCAGGGCGGCACGTTCTGCAGTATGGAGTTCGATGGCGACAAGGACCGGATCGTCGACTGGAAGTTGGGTTCGTAACAAAGCCTCGAAAACGGGAACAAGAAAATGGCCGACGGACTTCGCAAGGGACTGGCAAGTTATGGGGACGCTGGCTTCTCGCTGTTCCTGCGCAAGGCCTTCATCAAGGCGATGGGTTATTCCGACGACGCGCTCAATCGCCCAATTGTCGGCATCACCAATACCTATAGCGACTACAATCCCTGCCATGGCAACGTTCCGCAGATCATCGAGGCGGTGAAACGCGGTGTCATGCTGACGGGCGCGATGCCGATGGTGTTTCCAACAATCTCGATCGCCGAAAGCTTTTCGCATCCGACCTCGATGTACCTGCGCAATCTGATGGCGATGGATACCGAGGAGATGATCCGCGCCCAGCCGATGGATGCCGTGATCGTGATCGGCGGCTGCGACAAGACCTTGCCGGCGCAGATCATGGCCGCGGTCTCTGCCGATCTGCCGACCGTCGTCATTCCCGTCGGCCCGATGGTGGTCGGACATCACAAGGGCGAAGTGCTGGGAGCCTGCACCGACTGTCGACGGCTTTGGGCAAAATACCGCGCCGGCGAAATCGACGACGAAGAGATTGAGGCGGTCAACGGAAGGCTGGCGCCGTCGGTCGGCACCTGCATGGTGATGGGCACCGCCAGCACCATGGCGTGCATCACCGAGGCGCTGGGGCTCTCGCTGCCGATGAGCGCAACGATCCCGGCGCCGCATGCCGAGCGTTTCCGTTCGGCGGAGGCGAGCGGCAGGGTCGCCGCGGCGATGGCGAAGGCAAAGGGACCGAGGCCGAGCGAGTTGCTGACGCCAGCTTCGTTCCGGAACGCGCAAGTGGTGCTGCAGGCCATCGGCGGCTCGACCAACGGCCTGATCCATCTTACTGCGATCGCCCATCGTTCCCCGCACAAGATCGACCTCGATACGTTCGACAGGCTCGGCCGCGAAGTGCCGGTGCTCGTCGATCTGAAGCCGTCGGGTGAACATTACATGGAGCATTTTCATCACGCCGGCGGCGTGCCGAAGCTGATGGCGCAGCTCGGCGACCTCATCGATCTCGATGCCAAAACCATTACCGGCCAAACGCTACGCGACGTGGTCGCCGGCGCGGAAGACGTGCCGGGGCAGGATGCCATCCGTCCGCGCGACAACCCGATCAAGTCCGAAGGTGCAATGGCCGTGCTGCACGGCAACCTCGCGCCGCGCGGCGCCGTCATCAAGCAATCGGCGGCGAGCCCCAAGCTGCTGCAGCATACCGGACGCGCGGTGGTGTTCGATTCCGTCGAGGACATGACCTTGCGGGTCGACGATCCCGCACTCGACGTCAACGCCGACGATGTGCTGGTGCTTCGTAATGCCGGCCCCAAGGGCGCGCCCGGCATGCCGGAGGCGGGCTATCTGCCGATCCCGAAGAAGCTTGCGCGCGGCGGCGTCAAGGACATGGTGCGGATATCGGATGCCCGCATGAGCGGCACGGCGTTCGGCACCATCGTGCTGCATATCACGCCGGAGTCCGCCATCGGCGGACCGCTGGCGCTGGTGAAGAACGGCGACATGATTCGCCTCGATGTCGCGAAGCGCAGCATCGACCTCTTGATCGACGACGCCGAACTCGAAAAGCGCCGCGCCGCAATTGCGCCGGTCGCGACGCCCGACTGGGCCAAGCGTGGCTATGCCCATCTGTTTAACGAAACCATCCTGCAGGCCGATGAGGGCTGCGACTTCGACTTCATGCGCGAGCAGGGAAAAGGCTAGTTCCGCGTCGCCGTCATTTCGACTTGCTGGTGAATCTCTTCACGGCAATGCGGAAGTCATCGGTCTGCATGGCGTCGATGATCCCCTTTTCCTCGGCATCGAGTTGCTGCCTGGTTGGCGTGGTCGCGGCCTGGTAAACCAGCGACTTGGTGCCGGCGATCGCCGCCGGCGGATTCTGTGCCAGCCGCTCGGCGAATTTTCGCGTTTCCGCCTTCAATTCCGCTGCTGGAACAACGCGGGCGACGAGGCCCCATTCATAGGCCTGCTGCGCGGTAAAGCTGTCTTCGGCCAGAAATATCTGCAGCGCGCGGCGCGTGCCGACGG
>DATCXE010000741.1:0-3683 GCA_036565985.1 Bradyrhizobium sp. | reverse complement strand
CACAGGATCGATGTTGCGGAACTCGCCCGCCTTGATGCCCTCCGCGAGCAGCCGCCTCTGGAATTCCAGCAGCGGCGCCACGAAAAACTTCGACACCTCGTCGGCCGCCTCCGTGCTGCTTTCATGCAGCAAATAGTGGATCAGCCGGTTCATGTACGGGAACTGATAATAGGCGCGGATGATACCGCCGATATGCAGCTTGAGTTTCGCGGTCGGCGAGATCGGCTGGCTGATCAGATATTCGAGTTGCGACATCTCGGTCGCGGCGTCGCGCGCCAGCAGCGCCAGCAACAGCCCGTCCTTGTTGCCGAAATGGTATTTCACCAGCGCAGCGTTGACGCCCGACTTCTGCGCGATGTCGGAAAGCGACACCTCGATCGAGGAGCGCTCGATCATCAGTTCGCTCGCCGCGACAAGCAGCTTCTCGGCGGTGCCGTTCTTACCGCCCGGAAGCCTGGTCGGTACGCTGGTATTCAACGGTGTTCCCATTCCCTGCCTGCCGGAAAATCCGGCCGCACATAAGCGCATGCCGCGGCTGCACTCAAGAGTTAATTGATTGATTGACTAAATCCCGTGACGTCCCTTAAATCCGGCCCATCCTTCAGACCCCCGCCAACAACAATCAAAAGGGAGAACAGACATGGCCGAGGCCTATATCGTCGCCGCCGCGCGTACCGCGGGCGGCCGCAAGGGCGGACGTCTCGCAGGCTGGCATCCGGCCGATCTCGCCGCTTCCGTGCTGGATACGCTGGTCGATCGCACCAAGGTCGATCCCGCCCAGATCGAGGACGTGATCATGGGCTGCGTGATGCAGGCCGGCGAGCAATCCAACAACATCGCCCGCAACGCGGTGATGGCCTCGAAGCTTCCGGAAAGCGTGCCCGCCACTTCAGTTGATCGTCAGTGCGGCTCGTCGCAGCAGGCGCTGCATTTCGCGGCCCAGGCCGTGATGGCCGGCTCGATGGACATCGTGATCGCCGCAGGCGTGGAATCGATGACGCGCGTTCCGATGGGCCTCGCCTCGTCGCTGCCGGCGAAGAACGGTTTTGGCCATTACAAGAGCCCGGGCATCGAGAAGAAATATCCGAACATCATGTTCAGCCAGTTCACCGGCGCGGAAATGATGGCGAACAAGTACGGCCTCTCCAAGGACCAGCTCGACGAATATTCCTACAACAGCCACCAGCGCGCGATCGCCGCGACCCAGGCCGGCAAGTTCAAGGACGAGATCGTTTCGCTGCAGATCACCCGCGCTGACAACTCGACCGACACCCACCACATCGACGAAGGCATCCGCTTCGACGCCAGCCTCGACGGCATCAAGGGCGTCAAGCTGATCGCCGAGAACGGCAAGCACACCGCCGCCAGCGCCAGCCAGATCTGCGACGGCGCTTCCGGCGTCATGGTGGTCAACGAAAAGGGCCTGAAGTCGCTCGGCGTCAAGCCGCTGGCGCGGATTCATCACATGACCATGATGGGCGGCGACCCCGTGATCATGCTGGACGCGCCGCTGCACGCCACCAAGCGGGCGCTGGAAAAGGCCGGCATGAAGATCGACGACATCGACCTGTTCGAGGTCAACGAGGCGTTTGCGGCCGTGCCGGTAGCGTGGCTGCAGACCACCGGCGCCGACCCTTCACGGCTCAACGTCAACGGCGGCGCGATTGCGCTCGGCCATCCGCTCGGCGGCTCCGGCACCAAGCTGATGACCACGCTGGTCAACGCGCTGAAGCAGAACAACAAGCGTTACGGCCTGCAGACCATGTGCGAAGGCGGCGGCATGGCCAACGTGACCATCGTCGAACGGCTCTAAAAACAAGAAAAAACGAATGACGACTGGCGAGCAGGGGGTGCGCTTCCTGCTCGCCATTTTCTTATCGAGGAAACACCCATGACCCATCCGTCCGTCTACGCCCGCACCCAGCCAGACAAGATCGCCTACCAGATGGCGGCGACCGGCAAGGCGATCACCTATCGCGAACTCGATGAACTCTCGAACCAGGGCGCCCATCTGTTCCGCAAGCTCGGCCTGAAAGCCGGCGACCACATCGCGTTCCTGATGGAAAACCGCCTCGCGTTCATGGAGATCTGCTGGGCCGCCCAGCGCTCGGGGCTCTATTACACCGCGATCAGCCGCTACCTCACCGAGGAAGAGATCGCCTACATCGTCAAGGATTGCGGCGCCAAGGTCTTCATCACCACGCCCCAGTGCGCCGACAAGGTCAAAAGCCTGATCAAGGGCGAGCCGGGCGAACCGCTGTTCTTCATGGTCGACGAACCCGCGCCCGGCTTCCGCTCCTGGGACAGGGAAGCGATCGCCATGCCGGTGACGCCGGTCGCGGACGAAGTCGCCGGCTACGACATGCTCTATTCGTCCGGCACCACGGGCCGGCCGAAGGGCATCAAGAAGGAGTTCGAGGGCAACCGGATCGACGTGCCGAATGCGTTCCTGCGAATTCTTTGCGCCGACATGTGCGGCATGACGTCCGACAGCATCTATCTGTCGCCGGCGCCGCTCTATCATGCAGCGCCCCTGCGCTTCAACATGATGGCAATCTCGCTCGGCGGCACCTCCGTCATCATGGAGCATTTCGACGCCGAGGAATTCCTGAAGCTGGTCGAAAAATACAAGGTCACGCAATCGCAGTTGGTGCCGACCATGTTCGTGCGCATGCTCAAGCTGCCCGACGAGGTACGCACCCGCTATAACGTCTCGACTTTAAAGGGCGCGATTCACGCCGCGGCCCCCTGCCCGATCGACGTGAAAGCAAGGATGATCGAATGGTGGGGACCGATCCTGATCGAGTATTACGCCGGCTCCGAAGGCAACGGCGTCACGGTCTCGACCTCGCAGCAATGGCTGACGCATCGCGGCACTGTCGGCCGCGCCGTGGTCGGCAAGGTGAAAATCCTCGACGAGAACGACGAGGAGCGGCCAGTGGGCGAGATCGGCACGGTCTATTTCGCCGATGCGCCGGTGTTCACCTATCACAACGATCCCGACAAGACGCGGAAGGCCTACAACGACAAGGGCTGGTCGACGCTCGGCGACGTCGGCTATCTCGACGCGGAAGGCTTCCTCTATCTCACCGACCGCAAGAGCTACATGATCATCTCCGGCGGCGTGAACATCTACCCGCAGGAGACCGAGGACGTGCTGATCACCCATCCGGCCGTCTCCGACGTTGCCGTGTTCGGCGTGCCGAACGAGGAGATGGGCGAAGAGGTCAAGGCCGTGGTGCAGCCGCACGATATGACCAAGGCCGGCAAGGAATTGGAGGCCGAACTGATCGTGTTCTGCCGCAAGCGTCTGTCGCCGATCAAATGCCCGAAGAGCATCGACTTCGAGCCGGAACTGCCGCGCACGCCCACCGGGAAATTGGTGAAGCGGCATCTGCGCGACAAATACTGGCCGAAGCCGGCTGTGAAGGGGTAGCAGCGCTTCCTTGTCCCGGACGCGGTGCAGCGTGCAACGCTGCTCCGCAGAGCCGGGACCCACGATCGCGCTTGTGGCTGGACGGGCCCCGGCTCAGCAGCGCACCGCAAGAGCGCTGCGCTGCGTCCGGGGCACGCAAGAATCGCTTGGTGCGCAAATCCGCGTGTCGCACCACTTTCCTCATGCTCGGGCTTGTCCCGGGCATCCACGTCTTTACAGTCGCGCCGCACAAGAAAGACGTGGATGG
>DATCXE010000735.1:0-2357 GCA_036565985.1 Bradyrhizobium sp. | reverse complement strand
GCGCGCGCTCACGATGTTGATGGCTTCAGGCGTGACGGCGCGGGAGGCGAGCCGCGGCTGCAGGCCTAGTTCGACCAGGATGCGGCTGGCATTGGGCGAAAGCTGCAGGCCGGCACCGGCTTCCTCCAGCCGTTCGGCCTTTTCCAGGACGACGACGCGAAAGCCGCGAGCCGCAAGCGCAAGCGCCGCGGTCAGTCCCCCGATCCCGGCACCAGCAACGATGATGGTGCGCGCGACCGCCACCGACCGGTCAGGCGGCCTTGTCCTTCAGGACGCATTCCGGCGGCCGGGCTTCGCCAGCAGCAAGGTCGGCGGCAAAACGGTACAGAGTCGAGCAATACGGGCAGATGATCTCGTTGTCGTTGCCGAGATCGAGAAACACGTGCGGATGATCGAACGGAGGATTGGCGCCCACACACATGAACTCCTGCGAGCCGATCTCGATTACCGAGACCCCGGCGTCGTTGTGGAAATGCGGGACGACATGGTCAGACATAGCTTCACCTTGGATAGCAATGGCGGGCGGACGCAATCAACACGACGCGGGCGCCCGAAACGCCGCGCACCATACTGGCGGGTAAAGATGATTCCTAGAGCCCTTCAGAATTCCCGAGGCCCGGATTCCTGGAAGTCTCCCCATCATTGGCTCATGCAAATTCGACACAATCTTGTCGTCGGAGAGAAGCCCTTCTTTCGTCGGGGCAGTTGTGTCTTAAAAACGGCACACCATGTTGAGGGTCGTGAAAATACTGGATTTTCCCGGATGAGGCGGTTGCGGTTCGGTTCAGCCCTGGCGATGGCTATCGCTTGCATGGCGCTGAGCGCGGCCGCGTGCGCGGTACTGTGGCCGCATGCCCGCGATGCCGGCGCCATTCTGGCAGCGCAGGACGAGCCTGCCCAACTCGCCGATCTGCAGCTCAATTCTGCCCTGCGGAACAGCCCCGGGCTGGTCGCAGAGAATATCGAGGCGGCGCTGGCGGCTGACGATTCCGACCTCGCCGCAAGCTTCGTCGAACTGGCGCGCGACAAAGGCATCGCCGTCAGCGAGGAATTGTCGAAGCGCGTCAGCGATGCGGTCACGGAAGCGAACTCGACGTCGGATATGGCGAGGCGCTTTGTCACCGGTCTGGTGACCGGCAACAGCGACGATCTCGCAAGCCTCTCGGGCACGGTCGCCGGCGATCTCTTCGTGTACGGCGATATCAGGGACATCGTGCGCGAGGGCAAGCACCTGGCAACGGGCGAGGAAGTGGACCGGCTGGTGCTCGGCCTTGCGACGGTCGGGCTGGCGGTAACGGCGGCGACCTATGTGACCGTCGGCGGCGTCGGCCCGGTGCGCGCTGGCCTGAGCATGGTCAAGGGAGCCCGCAAGGTCGGCCGCCTGGGCGAGGGGCTGACACAATGGGCCGGGCGTTCGGCGCGCGAGGTCGTCGATGCGCCTGTGCTGCAGCAGGCGGTTGCAAAGAGTTCGGTGCTGCGGCCGGGCGAGACCGTCAGCGCGATCAAGGCGGCGTTCCGTGCCGAGAAGGCCGGCGCGCTGGTGCGGCTGGCGAAAGACGTCGGACGCGTCGGTGAAAAAGCCGGCACGCGCGGCGCGCTTGACACCCTGCGCATTGCGCAAGGTCCGAAGGACGTCGCCCGCGCGGCGCGGCTGGCGGAATCCAAGGGCGGCCAGACCCGTGCCATTTTGAAAACGCTCGGTCGCGGTGCGCTGCTGCTGGCAACCGGCGCCTTCAATCTGACGATGTGGATATTCGGTGCATTGCTGGCGCTGTTCGGTTTTCTGTCGTCGATCAAGGCGACCACGGAACGGGCAACCATGGCGTGGCTGCGCCGCAAGAAGGCGCGGCGCTTGCGGTTGCAGACTGCGGCAGCGCGCCTGCCGCAGGGCGTCGCTCTGGCAGGCGCTGTCGCGCAAGGCTAGACTTAGAGGCTAGACTTAGAAGCTGGACTTCAAGGCTAGACTTGCGCAAGTCGCCAATTCCGATCCCCCCAAAAAATGGAACTGTCGATGCCAAGTTTTCACAACGGCGATGTCGAAATCGCCTATCTCGACGAAGGCGAGGGCGATCCGATCATCCTCGTGCATGGCTTTGCCTCGAGCAAGAACGTCAACTGGATATACCCGACCTGGGTCTCCGATCTGAAGAAAGACGGCCGCCGCGTGATCGCCCTCGACAATCGCGGTCACGGCGATTCCAGCAAGCTCTACGATTCCGCGCAATACGAGATCGCCATCATGGCGAACGATGTCACCGCGCTGCTGGATCATCTGGCCATCGAGCGCGCCGATATCATGGGCTATTCGCTGGGCTCGCGGATGACGGCGGTGCTGGCGCGCGAGCAGCCGCAGCGGC
>DATCXE010000733.1:0-3546 GCA_036565985.1 Bradyrhizobium sp. | reverse complement strand
GCGCATCGTCAATCCCGAGGTGTGGCCGGCCTATGTGAAGCGCTTCGAGCGCGCGTTCGGATTTGCGCCGAAATAGCTCAACATCTTCGCGAGAGAAATCCTGCGATGGCCGAACCGGCAGACCGCTTTTATGAGTCCCAGGGGCTGCGGCTGCACTATGCCGACTGGGGCAACGAAACCGCGCCGCCGCTGGTCCTGATCCATGGCGGGCTCGACCATTGCCGCAACTGGGATGCGATCGCGCGGCAATTGCAGCCGCATTTCCATATCATCGCTCCGGATTTGCGTGGGCACGGCGATTCCGAATGGGCAAAGGGAAGCAGCTACAGCCTGTCCGACAATGTCTATGACCTCACCCGGCTGATGCGCCACGCAGAGCTGGAAGGTGCCGCGATCGTCGGGCATTCGATGGGCGGGATGGTCGCGCTCGCCTATACCGGTACCTACCCGGAGAAGGTGTCGCGTCTCGGCGTGCTCGACGGCGCTTTCCTTTCGGGGTCGCAGGCCACGCCGATCCATCAGCAGATGGCACGATGGATCGATCAACTCGACGGCATCTCCGAGCGCGAGCCCAGCGCCTTCCGCACGATCGAGGAGGCGGCACAACGGCTTTCGGCGCGCAACAGGCGGCTGACGCCCGAGCTTGCGCTGCATCTTGCCCGCCATGGCGTGCGGCAGGCCGTGGACGGGCTCTATCGCTGGAAGTTCGATCATCATCAGCGGGCGAGGGCGCCGTACCGGCTCTCGCCGGAGGATTATGCGGCCCTGTGGTCGCGTATCGCGTGCCCGACGCTGCTGATGTGGGGCAGCGAGAGCTTTCTCCCCGACCCCGAGGCTGCCGGCCTGCTCGCGCATTTCAAGGACGCCGAACTGGTGAAGATCGCCGGCGCCGGGCACTGGCTTCATCATGACAGGCTGGATGAAGTCCTGACTTCGCTCCGTCGCCTCCTGGGGACCGCGCCCTCAACGATGCGCCCGAGCGGGCCATTGCACCCTACCGAAAATCGAACCTGAAGGCCGCGCCGCTCGAAACCACCCGGCCGGCCGTCGGCGCCGGAAAGTGCGCCGCCAGCAGAATGCTCGGTGTATCCGCAAGCTGTTCCAGCAGCTTGACGCGCGTCGCAAGCGCCGCCTCACGGTCGAAATCCGCGGCGTTCGACAGCCATGGCGCGGCGCATTGGATCGGATGATGGATCACGTCTCCGGACATGATTGCGTGATCGTGGCCGCCCCTGAGGTCGATCATCATGTTCCCGATGGTGTGGCCGGGCGCCGGAACGAAGCGGAAGGTGGCCTCGCGATCGTCGAACACGCAGTGATCGGTGCCGACGAACTCGGCCTGGCCCGTCGCGACGACAGGCAGGACCGAGTCGACGAATGAACCGCGGTTGACCGCGCCTGCCGGGTTCGACCTGTGCTGCTTCTCCCAATGCTCGTATTCCACGCGCCCCATCAGATAACGCGCGCGAGGGAACGTCGGCACCCAGCTTCCATCGACCAGCCGCGTGTTCCAGCCGACATGATCGACATGCAGGTGGGTGCACATGACGAAATCGACCTCGTCAGGATGCACGCCGAGCGCCTGCATGTTTTCGAGATAGGGCTGATTGAGCCGGTGCCAGAACGGTGCGCCCGGACGTTCCTTGTGATTGCCGCAGCAGGTGTCGACGATTGCTGTCCAGCGCGGCGTTCGCACCACGTAGGA
Organism: Bradyrhizobium sp.; assembly: GCA_036565985.1. Lineage (GTDB taxonomy): Bacteria > Pseudomonadota > Alphaproteobacteria > Rhizobiales > Xanthobacteraceae > Bradyrhizobium. The sequence goes on along the minus strand of DATCXE010000733.1, from coordinate 1,841 downwards.
ATGGTGGCTGAGAATGAAGCGGCCCGTCCCCGGCTCGATGAAGCGCTCGTCGAGCCAGGAGCGATTGGCCGCGATCACCTCGTCGGTGACGTTGGCGAACAGGAATTCCTTGTCGAGCGGGAGGGCAGCGATTTCGACCAGCCGGTCGATCCGCATGTCGCCGATTTTCAGTTGCCGCATCGAGGTATCCTTCACTCGGCCAGGCCGCGCCGCGGAACGGCATGGCCGCCGGGTTGATCAATTCCGCAGCAGCTCGCCAAAGCTGACCCATCGCGTCCCGTCGAAGCGGATCAGTTGCAGGCTCGTCATCGGCGTGTAGCGTTCCGGCGAGTTGTTCACGGCGGTTCCGTTGATCAGCATCGGCAGGCGAAGATCCTTCAGGTTGGTTGCCTGCTTGATCACGTTGGCGCGCGTCAGGTCGTCGCCGGCGGCCTTGAGCGTAGCAGCCAATGTCTGCGCGATGGTGTAGCCGTAGACGTTGAGCCAGTCGCTCTTGTTGGCGTCGGGCATGTATTTGTTCATGAACGCCAGCCATTCCTTGTAGCCCGCGTCATCCTTCAGTCCGGGATCGGTGCTGTCTTTCAGGTACTGGCTGGAGATTACGCCGACCGAATTCTCGCGCCCCGCCGGTTCGAGCACGCCGCTGATCGATGCCGACACGTTTGAAATGATGGTCGTCGGCTTCCATCCGATTTCCGCGATCTTGCGGATTGCCTGCGCGGCAAATTTAGGCGTCGCCGCCACCAATACCACGTCGGCGCCGCTGCTCTTGAGCAGCAATATCTGGGTGTCGATCGTGGGCTGGGTGGTTTCATAGGGTGCCTTGGAAGCGATCCTGTCGCTGCCGCCCAGTCCTTCTTCCAGGGCTTTCAGATAGTCCTTTCCCAGGTCGTCGTTCTGATAGAGGACGCCGACCTTCGCATTCGGGTGGCTGGCCTTGATGTACCTCGCGTAGGCGATCGCCTCGTCGCGATAGGTCGGCTGCCACGCCACGGTCCATGGGAAATTTTTCGGGTCATCCCATTTTGCCGCGCCCGAGCCGAGGAACAGCTGCGGCACCTTTTTGTCGTTCAGGTATTTGTGCACGGCGCTGTTGGTCGGCGTGCCGACCCCGCTGAAGACCAGCAGCACCTCGTCGCTTTCAACCAGGCGCCGCGTCTGTTCGACGGTCTTGGGGGGACTGTAGGCGTCGTCGACGATGATCATCTGGATGCGCCGTCCGTTCACGCCGCCTTCGTCGTTGACCTTGTTGAAATAGGCTTCGGCGGACTTGGCGATTTGCGCAAAGGCGGAAACGGGGCCGCTGAGCGGGGTGGTGGTTCCGATCTTGATGGTCTTGTCGGTCGCGCCGGCGTCGTATTTTGCGGACTGCGCCTGCGCCGGGATCGCGGCGAGCATCGCGAGCGCGATGCCCAGGGCATGCAGCTGAATTCCTGAAAGACGGCGCATCGTGGTTCCTCCCTGTTGTTCCGCCTCTGCGAGCGGCTCATCGATCGTGGCACCGGGTGTTAACGAACGATCGTTCGTCTGTTGACTATCGAACGATCGTTCGTTAGTCAATGTGCATGATCGCAAACGCTTCAAACGCGGCCGACTTGGCCGCGCCCTCGACCCGAGAGCGGATCCTTGCGGAGGCGCTGCACTTGTTTGCCGAAAGCGGCTATGGCGGCGCGTCGATGCGCGAACTGGCGCGGCGGGTCGGTGTCCGGGAAAGCAGCCTTTACAATCACTTTCCGGGCAAGGCGGCGATCCTCGAAGCCATCGTCAGCGAGTACGGTCCGGCCAGTTCGGCGAGTCGCCTGGAAGAGCCGCGCTATCGGCAGCTGAGCCGGCAGCCTGCC
>DATCXE010000718.1:0-2223 GCA_036565985.1 Bradyrhizobium sp. | reverse complement strand
GATGGCGAGACCATCGATGCCAGCCTGCTGGTTGCCGCCGACGGCGCCAAATCGAAACTGCGCGAGCGCGCCGGCATCGCCACCCACGGCTGGGAGTACGATCAATCCGGCATCGTGGTGACCGTCGGCCATGAGCGCGATCATCACGGCCGCGCCGAAGAACACTTCCTCCCCGCCGGTCCCTTCGCGATCCTGCCGCTGACCGGCAAGCGTTCGTCGCTGGTGTGGACCGAGAACCGCGCTGAAGCCGCGCGCATCACCGCACTTGGCGAAGAAGAATTTCATGGTGAACTCGAACGTCGCTTCGGGCTGCATCTCGGCGAGATCAGGGCGCTCGACAAGCCGCGGGCGTTTCCACTCGGCTATTTCGTCGCGCGCTCGTTCATCGCGGAGCGACTGGCGCTGATCGGCGACGCCGCGCATGTGATTCATCCGATCGCGGGGCAGGGCCTCAACATGGGGCTGAAGGATGTCGCGGCGCTGGCGGAAGTCGTGGTCGATGCGGCGCGGCTCGGCATGGATCCCGGGCAGGCCGACGTGCTCGACCGCTATCAGCGCTGGCGCCGCTTCGACACCATGGCGATGGGTCTTGCCACCAACTCGCTGAATTTCCTGTTCTCGAACGAATCGACCTTGCTGCGCACCGTGCGCGATATCGGTCTTGGTCTCGTCGATCGGGCGCCGCCGCTGAAGAGCATGTTCATCCGCCAGGCGGCTGGATTATCCGGCGAAGTGCCGCGGCTGTTGAAGGGCGAGGCGTTGTAGGTGGACCGTAGGATGGGTAGAGCGAAGCGAAACCCATCCTGTTTCCGCGCACGTGATTGATGGGTTTCGCTTCGCTCTACCCATCCTACGAAGACGGCATCACTCGATCTTCCGCGCCTCTTCCGGCAACATGATCGGGATGCCGTCGCGGATCGGATAGGCAAGCTTGGCTGAACGCGAGATCAGCTCCTGCCGGGTCGAATCGAATTCGAGCGGACCCTTGGTTACCGGGCACACCAGGATTTCGAGCAGCTTCGGATCGACGGTGCTGTCGAGGCGTTCGGGCGAGGCGTTCATTTTGATCTCCAGCGGGCAGCAGTCTTTGGCATGATCGATCGCCGCGTATCATGACGCGGCCATCCGCAGCAGTTCGTCGAGCACGGCCTGTTGGCGCGCTTTCGGCAATGGCTGATCCGATAGCGCAAAGCCGAGAAACGCCCAATAGAGAATTTGGGCGCGGGCGCGGGCAAGTTCCGCCGATAACCCGGCCTGCGCCAGCAGGCCTTCCACGTAGCTGAGCCGGCGCCGGTCGATGGCCTGCACCGCGGCGCGGGCCGCGGGATCGACGCTCCCCCAGGTCCGGACCGCGCGCTCCAGCGTCAGCCGCTCGCCGAACACCCGGCGCAGCAGCAGGGCGAGCGGGTTCTCGTCCTTCGACGCCGCCTCGACATTGGCGATGATCTGCTCGGCGGCGACCTCGTGCCAGCGTGTGAGGATTGCGGCATGGTAGGCGGCGATATCGGCGAAATGCCAATAGAAGCTGCCGCGCGAAACGCCCATCGCCTTCGCCAGCGGCTCGGCCTTGAGCGCCGTAAAGCCGTCTTTGGCGAGCGTCTTGAGGCCCTGGTCGAGCCAGTCCCTGGCCGAGAGCTGATCGTTCGTGCTTTTTCCGCGCATCCAGCCACCATACACTAGTGTATTGACAGGCGCCAGAATGGAGAGCATAACCATACATTACTGTATGGAGAAGCTCCGATGCGCGATCTCATCCTGCAATTCGCCGGCGTCGCTGGAATAGCGGTCGCCCTGATCCACGGCGTGCTGGGCGAAACCAAGGTGTTCGCCAAAGCGACCATCCAGCCCGAAAGCCTGCGGACGCTGATACGGCTGGTCTGGCAGGCGGGCACGGTGGCCTGGATCGGCGGCGCCGTGCTGCTGATTGCCGCACCCTCGATGGGATCGGAGAGCGCGCGGCATTGGATCGTCGTGACGATTGTCGCGGTCTACAGCTTTGCTGCCGCCGCCAACGCGTGGTGGTCGCGTGGCCGCGGCTTCGGCTGGAAAGCACTCGGCGCGGTGGTGGTGCTTGCGGCGGCGGGATACTAGAGGGTCCAATCCCGCCGCGAAGTGCTCCAGGGTATCCCTAGCTCAGCCACTTCCTTGCCCTCTGCAACGTCACCGAAGGTAGCTCGCCGAACGACTTGCGATAGTCGCGGGCGAAATGGCCGGGATTCTGAA
>DATCXE010000713.1:0-4338 GCA_036565985.1 Bradyrhizobium sp. | reverse complement strand
TGTTGATGGTCTGCGTGGTCGCAACCACGTTGCCGAACGCATCCGCCGCCGTCATGTGCGTGGTGTGCGCGCTTTCGAGCTGCCGGATGCCGGCGCCCCACGCCTGCGCACGATTCGAATCGATCGCGCGGCGGCGCTCCTCGGCATAGGCCTTCGATGTCAGGCGCTCGACCGGCACGTTGATGAAATCAGGATCGCCGCTCGCCGCCGCGCGATCGGCAAAGGCGATCTTGAGCACTTCGGCGAGATGGTGAATCGTCTCGGTGCTGCCGAAGCCGAGCTTTGCGATATCGTAGCCTTCGAGAATGTTGAGCATCTGCGCGATGTGCACGCCGGATGCGGCGGGCGGCGGCGGCCCCAGGATTTCCCAGCCGCGATAATCGGCGCGGATCGGCTGGCGCTCGACCGTCTTGTAGCCCGTGAGATCCTCGCGGGTGATGAAACCGCCCTTCCTTTTCATGTAGTCGACGAGAATGTCGCCCAGCGGGCCGTGGTACAGCGCGGTCTCGCCGCGCTGGGAGATGTAGGTCAGCGTCTCCGCATATTCCGACTGCACCACGCGCTCACCGACCTTCAGCGGCACGCCGTTCGGCAGATAGATCGCCGAAATGTCCTTGTCCTTGCGCATCTCGCCTGCGCTGTCGGCGATGCATTCGTGCAGATACGGCGTCACCGCATAACCGCGCGAGGCATGCTTGATGGCCGGCTGCATGACGTCGGCGAGGCTCATGGTGCCGAACCGCTGCAACGTCTCGCACCAGGCCTTCAGCGAGCCCGGCACCGCCACGGCCTTCGGCCCGGTCAGGTTCTCGTCGCCGACGGTATCGAACACGTCATGCGCCGAGCCCGGTTTGGATTTGTAGGTATCGGGCCTGACCGCCAGCGGCACCGTGCTCTGGCCGTCGATGAAGCGATGGCTGCCGTCGGCCAGCCTGATATGGGCCATGCCGCCGCCGATGATGCCGACCATCATCGGCTCGACCACCGTCAGCGTGAACAGCGTCGCGATCGCCGCATCGATGGCGTTGCCGCCGGCTGCGAGCATTTCGGCGCCCGCGCTCGACGCCAGCGGATGATTGCTGACCACCATGCCGCGGCTGCCGGACGCCGGCTGTTTCTGACATTGAAAGCTGGTGGCTGCGCGATCCCGCCAATGGCCCGTCATGCTTTTTTCCTGCTTCTTGTTGTCGTTTTTCGGGGCGACTGTGCCGCTCGGCAGTATTTGCCCGGATGACCACAATTCCATAATCGGGCATCATTGCAAACTGACTGATTCGGACTACCGCGATCCCCTGACCTTTGGATCGGGCTGGGCACGTCTGAACGAGCGCGTAATTCGGCGCCGCAGAATGCGGCGCAGCTCGTGTGGCGTAATCGATATGCCTGAAAGCCATCCAGAGGATCTGAAATGCAGACGATCGTATTGGCCACCCAGAAGGGTGGCGCCGGCAAGAGCACGCTTGCCATCAGCCTTGCGCTCGCCGCTATCAGGGCCGGGCACAATGTCCGCCTGATCGAGACCGACACGCAGGGCACCGTTTCGAACTGGAAGCGGCGCCGTCCCTATGCCGCGCCGGTCGTCGAGCCGATCTACGCCGCCAGGGAGGTCGAACAACGCCTGCAATCGCTCGAACGCGAGGGCGTGACGGTGACGATCGTGGATACCGCCGGCGGGATCACCGCCGCGACCGTTTCGGCGATTCGTTATGCCGACTTCTGCCTGATTCCGACGCGCCCGAGCATCGCCGATATCGAGGCGACCGCCGCGACGCTCAGCGTCGTCAGGGCCTGGCGCAAGCCGTTCGCCTATGTCCTGAACCAGACCCCGATCAGGGCTGCGGCGCGGCTCGCCGGCGCAGAGAACTCGCTGAGCGACGAGGCCGCGCTCGACATCGACGATATCCTTGCCAGGCCCTCCATCGTGATGCGCAACGATCACCAGGACGCGCTGGGCGCGGGCCTTGCGGTCTGCGAATTCGCGCCGGGCGGCAAATCCGCCGAGGAGATCCGCGCCCTCTGGCAGTGGCTCGACGCGCGGATGGGCAATCAGACGACAGCCAGTGACGTGCAGATCATCGAGGAACTGGCGGAAACGCCCGCCATTCTTCCGGCGATGGCCGCGCTGCCCTACATCGAAACCGACAGCGCTCGGTTCCTGAGAGCGCCGGCCCGAAGCTGATACGCCGTTCCTCGCGGCGTTCCGGTTATTTCTGGCACTTCGGGCACCAGAAGGTCGAGCGCCCGTTCTGGACGAAGCGGCGCACGATGCCGCTGCAACCGGCGGTCTGGCACTTCTCGCCTTCCCGGTCATAGACCTGGAACGAGTGCTGGAAATAGCCGAGTTCGCCCGAGGTCAGGCGGTGATCGCTGATCGAGGAGCCGCCGGCCTTGATCGCCTGGTTGAGCACGGCGTGGATCGACGTCACCAGGCGCTTGGCATGATCGGTCGGTTCGCCCTTTTTGGTGGCCAATGTCGCGGCCAGACGGCGCGGCGACAGTTGCGAACGAAACAGCGCCTCGCAGACATAGATGTTGCCCAAGCCCGCGACCACGCGCTGGTCGAGCAGCGCCGCCTTCAGGCTGGTCTTCTTGTTGGCGCAGGAACGCGCCAGCATCGCCGCGTCGAACTCATTGCCGAGCGGTTCGGGACCTAACCCTTTCAACAGCGGCTCGTCCTCCAGCGCGTTGCGGGCAATGATCTTCATGTAGCCGAAGCGGCGCGGATCGTTGAACACCACAGCCGCGCCTGACGACATGTGAAACACCACGTGATCATGCGCGCGATCCTCGCTGCGCGGATGGTGGAAGCGGCCCGGCGCATTGCCGCCGCCGTCCTCGAGCACCCGGAACGAGCCGGACATGCCCAGATGCATCAGCAGCACGTCGCCGGAGCCAAGATCGGCCATCAGGTATTTGGCGCGGCGGCCGAGCCCGATCACGGTCTGGCCTTCCAGCCGGGCGGTAAAGTCCTTTTGAAACGGAAACCGCAGATCCTTGCGCCGGGCTTCCGCCTTGAGGATTTTCGACCCCTCCATGGCGGGCTGCAGGCCGCGGCGGACGGTCTCAACTTCAGGCAATTCGGGCATGGAGGCATTCACCTTATGGAGGTGACGTGATAGCGCCATTGCGGCGGGCGCGCTATGGTCCGCCGCACACTCCTCGTCATTGCGAGGAGCGAAGCGACGAAGCAATCCACCTATCCCCGCGCGGACAGATGGATTGCTTCGCGGAGCCTGTCATCGGGCGCGCATTCGCGCGACCCGGTGGCTCGCAATGACGGAAAAATGCAGGGCCACGGAATGAACCAGCCGGAGCAGACCACCCATTTTGGCTACAGGGACGTGCCCCTGGGGGACAAGCAGACGCTGGTGAACGACGTGTTTCACAGCGTGGCGTCGCGCTACGACCTGATGAACGATCTGATGTCGGCGGGCCTGCACCGGGTCTGGAAAGACATCATGATCAACGCGCTCAACCCGCCCAAGGGCGATGCGCCGTTCGCATTGCTCGATGTCGCCGGCGGCACCGGCGATATCGCCTTTCGCGCGGCCAAGGCCGCTGGCCCAGGCTTCCACGCCACCGTCTGCGACATCAATGCCGATATGCTCGCGGTCGGCCACAACCGTGCGATGGCGCACCATCTCGACCAGCAGGTTTCGTTCGTGGAGGGCAATGCCGAAACGCTTGCTTTCCCCGATCGCAGTTTCGACGCCTACACCATCGCATTCGGCATCCGCAACGTGCCGCGGATCGATGCCGCGCTCCGCGAGGCCTATCGCGTGCTGCGGCCCGGCAGCCGCTTCCTCTGCCTGGAATTTTCCACCGTCGACGTCCCCGGGCTCGACCGGCTCTACGACTTCTTTTCGTTCAACGTGATCCCGCCGCTCGGCCGCGCCGTGACGGGCGATGCGGAATCCTATCAATACCTGGTCGAGTCGATCCGGAAGTTTCCGCGACCCAGTCAATTCGCCGAGATGATCCGCGCCGCCGGCTTTTCGCGGGTGAAGTGGGAAAGCCTCTCCGGCGGGATCGTGGCGCTGCATTCGGGCTGGCGTTTGTGATTTCTGCGGCGACCCACATCGCGCGCCTGGTCCGCGCCGCCTACGTGTTCGCGCGCGAAGGCGTGTTCGGCGTCGTCGATCCGAGTCTCGTGCCGCCGCCCGGACAACTCGCGCTGCGGCTTGCGCGGCTGATCGAGCGCCCCGGCGCCAAATCGGGTCCACGGCTGTCGCGCGCGCTGACACGGCTCGGCCCGGCCTATCTGAAGCTCGGCCAGTTTCTGGCGACCCGGCCCGACGTCGTCGGCGTCACCATGGCGCGCGACCTGGAAAGCCTGCA
>DATCXE010000698.1:0-3523 GCA_036565985.1 Bradyrhizobium sp. | reverse complement strand
GATCATGATGTCCTCGCGGCCGTGCTTCTTCAGCGCGGCCTTGAGTTCGGGCACCGCCGTGAGGTGCGCTGCCGCCAGCGACGACACGCCGAGAATGTGCACGTCGTTCTCCACGGCCTGCCGCGCCGCCTCGTCGGCGGTGGCGAACAGCGGTCCGATATCGACGTCGAACCCGACATCGGCGAAGGCGGATGCGATCACCTTCTGGCCGCGGTCGTGGCCGTCCTGGCCGATCTTGGCGACGAGGATGCGGGGGCGGCGGCCCTCGGCATTCTCGAACGCATCGATCAGTTCCTGAACCTTCTCAACCCGGTTGGACATGGCGGACGCCTCCCGCTTGTAGACGCCGGTGATGGATTTGATTTCGGCGCGGTGCCGCCCGAAAACCTTTTCCATCGCGTCCGAAATTTCGCCGACGGTAGCCTTGGCGCGCGCGGCATCGATGGCGAGCGCCAGCAGATTGCCGTTGCCTTCGCCGGCGCTGCGCGTAAGCGCGGCGAGCGCAGCATCGACTTCCTTCTGGTCGCGCTCGGAGCGCAACCGCTTCAGCTTGTCGATCTGCAGCCGCCGCACGGTGGAGTTTTCTACCTTAAGCACGTCGATCGCGGCCTCGTTGACCGGCTTGTACTTGTTGACGCCGATCACGGCCTGCCGTCCGGCGTCGATCCGGGCCTGCGTCTTGGCGGAGGCTTCCTCGATCCGCAGTTTCGGCACGCCGGCCTCGATGGCTTTCGCCATGCCGCCCAGCGCTTCGACTTCCTGGATGTGGCCCCAGGCCTTGGCCGCGAGGTCGCGGGTCAGCCTTTCGACATAGTAGGAGCCGCCCCAGGGATCGATGATGCGGTTGGTGCCGCTTTCCTGCTGCAGGAACAGTTGCGTGTTGCGCGCGATCCGGGCCGAAAAGTCCGTCGGCAGCGCCAGCGCCTCGTCGAGCGCGTTGGTGTGCAGCGATTGCGTATGGCCTTGCGTTGCCGCCATCGCCTCGATGGTGGTGCGCATCACGTTGTTGAAGACGTCCTGCGCGGTCAGCGACCAGCCGGAGGTCTGGCAATGCGTACGCAGTGACAGCGAACGCGGATCCTTTGGATTGAACTGCGTCAGCAGCTTGGCCCACAATAGCCGCGCGGCGCGCATCTTGGCGACTTCCATGAAGAAGTTCATGCCGATCGCCCAGAAGAACGACAGCCGCGGCGCGAAGCGGTCGACATCGAGGCCCGCGGCAAGCCCGGCGCGCAGATATTCGACGCCGTCGGCCAAGGTATAGGCGAGTTCGAGATCCTGCGTCGCGCCGGCTTCCTGCATATGGTAGCCGGAAATGGAAATGGAGTTGTACTTCGGCATCTTCTGCGAGGTGTACGCAAAAATGTCGGAGATGATCCGCATCGAGGGCGCCGGCGGATAGATGTAGGTGTTGCGCACCATGAACTCTTTCAGAATGTCGTTCTGAATGGTGCCCGACAATTTTTCCGGCGGGACGCCCTGTTCCTGGGCCGCCGCGACGAACAGCGCGAGGATCGGCAGCACCGCGCCGTTCATGGTCATCGACACGCTCATCTGGTCGAGCGGAATGCCGGCAAACAGCGTGCGCATGTCGTAGATGGAATCGATCGCCACGCCGGCCATGCCGACGTCGCCGGACACGCGCGGATGATCCGAGTCGTAGCCGCGATGGGTGGCGAGGTCGAACGCGACCGAAAGACCTTTCTGCCCGGCGGCGAGGTTACGCCGGTAGAACGCATTGGAATCTTCCGCCGTGGAGAACCCGGCATATTGCCTGATGGTCCAGGGCTGGTTGACGTACATCGTCGGGTAGGGGCCGCGCAGATAGGGCGCGATGCCCGGCCAGGTCTCCAGGAAATCGATGCCTTCGAGATCGGCCTCGCTGTAGCCGGGCTTGACCGGGATACCCTCGGGCGTCAGCCACGGCTCGGCGCTGCCGGCGGGCTGGGCGGGTGCGGTGGATTCAAAGGCGATATCTGCGAAGTTCGGAATGCGGCTCATGTTACCCATCATAGCACATGTGTTGGGCGGAGATCGCCACCCCTAATCATGGTCCGGATGCTGGTGGCTGACGATGCTGCCGAGCTTTTCCGGTCCGTAGTTCTGCAGCGTGGTCTGGCTCGGCAAATTGGCGATGCCGACGACCCAACCGAGCCGGGATTCGGTTCCATATTGCCGGGTCGGTACGACCCGGTCGGGGCGATCGAACGCACCCGTCATGATCTCGATCCGGGGGCCGCCGATCAGCCGGTAGGTCAGGGGCGTGCCGCAGGCGGCGCAGAAATCGCGCTCGGCGATGGAGGAGGATTTGAATGTCGCCGGTTTGCCCTTGGTCCAGCTGAAATGCTCGTGCCCAATGTCGGCCAGCGAAGCGAACGGCGCGCCCGAAGCCTTCTGGCACATCCGGCAATGGCAGATGCTGACCTTGGGCGGCGGTACCGACAGCGCAAAGCGAACCGCGCCGCACTGGCAGCCGCCGGTCAGCACCGGTTTGCTGGTCTCAGCCATGCTCACTCCATCCGCCGCCAGGCATCCCGCAGCATCGCCAATGCGTCGCCGCCGGCGAAGATGAAATCACGGATGCCGGCCTCGCGCAGCGCGGCCTCCTGTTCGCCGGGCCGTCCTGCCAGATAGATATGCGCGGCGCCGGCGGCCTGAAGGGCTTTTGCCGCGAGTGCTGCGTGTTCCGCATAGACCTTGTCGGACGAGCACAGGCACGCAATGGCCGCGCCGGACGCCTTGAACGCGGCGGCAAGCGCTGCCGGGTCCGAAAAGCCCTGCGTGTCCAGCGCCTCGATGCCGCCGGTCTCGAAGAAGCTTTTTGCGAAGGTCGCGCGTGCCGTGAAGTCTGCGGGTGTGCCGAGATTGGCGAGGAAGATTTTTGGCCGCGCGCCCGATGCCTTGAGCTTCTCATCCGACTTGTCGCGCAGCGCCTCGAACGGCGCAGCCAGTCGCATCGGCGAGAGTGGATCGAATTTGAACTTCGCCTCGCCATAGGGCGGCAGCACCACCGGCCTGGCTTCGAGCACGGCGACATCGGCCTCGTGCAGGTTCGGGAATTCGCTGGCGCCCGTCAGCACCTCTCTTCGTTTGGCGATATTCGCCTCACGTGCGGCCCGGGTCGCGGCGACCTTTTTCTGGATCAGGTTCTGCTCGAGGGCCGCAAAAATGCCGCCGGCCTTCTCGATCTCCTGGAACAGCGACCATGCGGCTTCGCAGAGCTGCCTGGTCAGCGTTTCGATGCCACCGGAGCCGGCTGCCGGATCGGAAACCTTTGCGAGGTTGGATTCTTCCAGCAGCACCAGTTGCGTGTTGCGCGCGGCGCGGCGGGCGAACGGATCGGGCAACCCGACAGCCAGCGTGTGCGGCAACACGGTGATGGCGTTGGCGCCGCCGAGGCCGGCGGAGAAGGTCGCCATCGTCGCGCGCAGCATGTTCACGTAGGCGTCGCGCTGCGTCAGCACCCGAAACGCGGTATCGGCGGCGATGAACAGCGGTTTGGGTGTCAGGCCGCAGGCCTGTT
>DATCXE010000684.1:0-4999 GCA_036565985.1 Bradyrhizobium sp. | reverse complement strand
CTCGGTCTGCAGCAGCGGGCGGTCGGCGCGGCGCTTCACGCGCTTCATGATGGTATCGACGTCGGCCTTGAGCCAGAGCGAGACGGCCTTTTCGCGGATGCGGTTGCGGGTTTCCTCGCGCATGAAGGCGCCGCCGCCGGTGGCGATCACGGCCGGTCCGCTGTCGAGCAGCCGCGCGATCACCCGCGCCTCGCCATCCCTGAAATAGGGCTCGCCGTGAGTCGCAAAGATTTCCGGGATGGTCATGCCCGCATGGGCAGCCTCGATCTCGATGTCGGCGTCGAGAAACGGCAGCCGCAGCCGGGCCCCCAGCCGGCGGCCGATGGTCGACTTGCCGGCGCCCATCATGCCGACGAGCACGATCGAACGCCTGCCCAAGGCCGCCGTAATGTCGGCCTCATGGGAGGTGCCTGCGTGTGCCGGTGCCGCCGTCTCGGACATCAAAAGCTCGGTCTTCCTGCGGCTTTGCGCCGCTCCGCGCCACCTATACTACCCCCACCGACGCCGTTGCCAGAGACTCTTGCCACGGGGATGGGAACATGATGGATGATTCCATTGGTTAATTTCGCCGCCTTGAGCCCCCTATGCCCAGTTTGTTCCGCTTTCTGACAGTCGTCGGCATCATTGCCGGGCTGATCTATGGCGCGCTTTTCTCGTTGGCGAATTTCGTCAGCCCAAAATCCCGGGAAATGACGGTCACCATCCCCCCGGACAGGTTTCTCAAGAAATAACCGCTATCGTCTGATCTGTGGGTAAATCGCTAACTCGGAGAGAAGACACTCCGCCCACGGAGATGTCGGGTAATGCGTTCCAGCAAGACACATACAGATGCAAGGCTGATCCACCTGTTCCTCGACATGCTCGCGGCGGAACAGGGGGCGGGCGACAATACGCTGGACGCCTACCGCCGCGACCTGACGGATTTTTCCGAGTTTCTCGACCGCGCCGGCCAGAATTTTGCGCGGGCCGGGACCGACATGCTGCGGGATTACCTCGCCGACCTCGATACACGCGGCTTCAAATCCTCCAGCGTGGCGCGCCGCCTGTCGGCGATGCGGCATTTGTTCCGCTTCCTCCTGAACGAGCGAATTCGCGGCGACGATCCCGCGGCGATCCTGTCCGGCCCGAAGCGTGGCCGCGGCCTGCCGAAGGTGCTGTCGATCGCGGACGTCGACCGCATGCTGACGCGGGCCAAGGAATTGACGCAGGCGGACGCTTCGCCCCAGCATCGGCTGCGCGCGAAGCGGCTGCATTGCCTCCTGGAAGTGCTCTACGCCACCGGGCTGCGGGTCTCCGAACTGGTGGCGCTGCCGTTGTCGGCCGCGCGCAGCGATGCCCGCATGATCGTGGTGCGCGGCAAGGGCAACAAGGAACGGCTGGTGCCGCTGAACGAGGCGTCGCGGCAGGCGATGGCCGATTACCTCTCGGCGATGCAAGCGCTCAAGACCGACAAGCAGAAGAATGCCGCAGGCTCGAAATGGCTGTTTCCCTCGTTCGGCGAAAGCGGCCACCTGACGCGGCAGCATTTCGCCCGCGACCTGAAGGAACTGGCGGCGGCATCGGGGCTGGCGCCGCGGCTGGTTTCGCCGCACGTGCTGCGCCACGCGTTCGCCAGCCACCTGCTGCACAACGGCGCTGATCTCCGCATCGTGCAGACGCTGCTCGGCCACACCGACATCTCGACCACGCAGATCTATACCCATGTGGTCGAGGAACGGCTGAAAAGCCTGGTCCGCGACCTGCACCCGCTGGCGGAGAAGTAGGTCTCGTGCCCCGGCCGCTGCGCAGCACCATAAGCGCGTTTACGCGCGTCTTCGACCCGCTACGGTGATGCGCTGCTGAGCCGGGGTCTACACCCGCGGAGAAATTGGTCCCGGCTCTGCGGTGCGGCACTTCGCGCCGCACCGCGTCCGGGACGCCGAGATATCCCCGCGCGCTTCATCCGCCTTGACTTCCGCGGCTTCTCCCCCGAAAGAGCCATCTCCCGCCCGCGGCCTTGATCGGCGCGCCTTCGGCCAACCGGGATCACCGGACCGGAGTGCACGCTAAATCATTGAAGATACGTGCTTTCCCGCAGCGAATCGAAAACCGTTTCGTCTCCACGCACGTTGTTACCTATATTGCTTTGATGCCGGACCAGATGCGCAGCTATCTCGACTTCGAAAAACCCGTCGCCGAACTCGAGGCCAAGGTCGATGAACTGCGCGCGCTCGCAGCATCGGGCAGCGACATCGGCGATGAGATTTCGCGAATCGAGGACAAGGCGTCGCAGGCGCTGGCCGACCTCTACGCCAACCTGACGCCGTGGCAGAAGACGCTGGTGGCGCGCCATCCGCAGCGCCCGCACTTCACCGATTTCATCAATACGCTGGTCACCGAATTCACGCCGATGGCGGGCGACCGCAAGTTCGGCGAGGATGAGGCGCTGGTCGGCGGCTTCGGCCGCTTCCGCGGCGAGAGCATCTGCGTGGTCGGCCAGGAAAAGGGCGCCTCCACCGAAGGCCGCATCAAGCATAATTTCGGCATGGCCCGCCCCGAAGGTTACCGCAAGGCGGTCAGGCTGATGGAACTGGCCGACAGGTTCGGCATTCCCGTCCTGTCGATCGTCGATTCGGCCGGCGCCTATCCCGGCATCGGCGCCGAGGAACGCGGACAGGCGGAAGCGATCGCGCGCTCCACCGATGCCTGCCTGTCGCTCGGCGTGCCCAACGTTGCGATCATCACCGGCGAAGGCATGTCGGGCGGCGCAATCGCGATCACCACCGCCAACCGCGTGCTGATGTTCGAACATGCGATCTACAGCGTGATTTCGCCGGAGGCCGCGTCCTCGATCCTGTGGCGTGACGGCACCAAGGCCCAGGAAGCCGCGACCAGCATGAAGATCACCGCGCAGGACATGCTGCGATTCGGCGTGATCGACCATATTCTCAAGGAACCCTCCGGCGGCGCTCACCGCGATCCGGCCGCCATGATTTCGGCCACGGGCGATGCCATCGCCGAGGCCTTCAACGACCTCCGCAACCTCGATGCGGACGGCGTCCGCCGGCAGCGGCGGCAAAAATTCCTCGATATCGGCCGCAAGCTCGGCTGACCTGGCCGAATCCCTGCCTCCTGGCGAGGTCATGGGGTCGGGATTCCCGGCAGGCTCACGCTCCCGCTTTTCGCCAAATCGTTTGATTTGGCCCTAATTAGGCCCTGACGGGGGCCTTAAGCTCTGGTTGACCATGCCTGTCTTGGGACGGGCGGGCCCACCCTGTTCCGGTTGCGGCGCGGTGGGGCAAAGGGTACAATTTTAGACAATGGCTTCAGGGCATGACGCTGTGATTTGGGGTGCGGAAATGCCCGGAGGGTGTGGAGCTTAGGCTTTGAACAATCGCTCGCTGGTTCGCGCGCTCGCAACCTCGGCTGCCCTGGCAGCCGGTCTGGTGCTGGCCGGCTGCAACGGCGACGATATCTCGCTGGCCAACAACGCCAAGGCCAACCAGCCCGTCCCGCCCAAGCTGGTCGCCGACATCACGGCGAAGAACATGGACCTGCAGTCGCCGATCCTGGTTCGCCTGTTCAAGCAGGAAGCGGAACTGGAGATCTGGAAGCAGGACCGCTCGGGCCGCTTCGCGCTGCTCAAAACTTATCCGATCTGCCGCTGGTCCGGCGACCTCGGTCCAAAGGTACGCGAGGGCGACCGCCAGGCGCCGGAAGGCTTCTATTCGATTTCGCCGGCGCAGATGAATCCGCAGTCGGCCTATTACCTCTCCTTCAACACCGGCTACCCGAACGCGTTCGACAAGGCGCTCGGGCGCACCGGCTCGCAGCTGATGGTGCACGGCGACTGTTCCTCGCGCGGCTGCTACGCGATGACCGACGAGCAGATCGCGGAAATCTATTCGCTGGGCCGCGAATCCTTCTTCGGCGGCCAGAAGTCGTTCCAGTTGCAGGCCTATCCGTTCAAGATGACGCCGGTCAACCTGGCCAAGCATCGCAACAACCCGAACATGCCGTTCTGGAAGATGATCAAGGAAGGCAACGATCATTTCGAGGTGACGCGGCAGGAGCCGAAGGTCGATTTCTGCGAGAAGAAATACGTCTTCGACGCGATCAAGAAGCCGGGCGCCACGCGTGACCTGGTGTTCGACGCTTCCGCCAAATGCCCGGACTATACGGTTTCCGACGAGATCGCCGACGCCGTGCGCGAGAAGCAGGCAACCGACATCGCCGAGACCGCAAGACTGATCGCCAAGGGCACGCCGGTCGCACGGATCAACACCGGGATCGACGGCGGCATGCATCGCGTGTTCGCCGCGCGCGTGCCCGAAGGCAACACCGGCCTTTCGGAAGCCGGTGACGGCTCGCTGTCGCTGATGGCGCGCGCCCCCGGCACCATTCCCTCCCACGTCAATCCGCCCAAGGCTCCCTCCGAGAGCCTGCTGATGGGTACGCCGGAACCGCCGAAGCTTGCCGCGGCGCCAGCGCCCGCCCCTGCCGCCGCGCCTTCGCCGACGCGGGTCGCCAATGCAGCCCCGGCAGCCGAGAATGACGGATGGTTCTCCAACCTCGCCCGTAAAGTCGGCTTCGGCAGTGCGGCCGATGCCACCGCCAGCACGCCGCCTTCGAAGCCGAAGGAGACCAGGCGGAGCGAGCCGCCGCGTCCGGAAGCGTCCGCACCCAAGACCACCGCGCCCAAGCATGACACCAAGCAGGCTGCCAGCCGTCCGCCGCTGAAACCGTCGGTACCCGATACCCCGGCCCCTGCCCTGGCCGCGAAAGACAATCAGGTCGCCGGTTCCGCGCCGATCGTGCCGCCGAACTCGTTCGACAGCCGCTTCGGGGCGGTGAGGTAAGAATTTCCTCTTCGATTTCGTGACTGCGCCGGAATCGTAGTGAGCCAAGCGGCTCGCCGGCCGCCGTTCAAGGATGCGGAAGCCAGCCCGGCACCAGGCAAGATTTCAAATGAATGCTGGCAGGCGACACGGAGCGCAGTCGCACCAGTGTCGGCCCTGCC
>DATCXE010000674.1:0-7402 GCA_036565985.1 Bradyrhizobium sp. | reverse complement strand
AGCGGTCCGGCGGATTGGCCGGCGGTCAGATCGGCTATCGGTGGCAAATGAGTCAGTGGGTGTTCGGCCTGGAAGCTCAGGGCGATTGGGCGGATCTGAGCAACACGCGCGTCAGCCTCTTCGATCCGTTCTTCTCCACTCGCGTCAAGACTGACGGCATCGGTCTCTTTACCGGTCAGATCGGCTACGCCTGGAACGCAGCGTTGTTCTACGTAAAGGGCGGCGCGGCGGTGACGAGCAACCGCTTCAGCATTCTCGAAACGTTCAGCGGCATTGAACTGGCCTCAGCCAGTTCGACCCGCTGGGGCGGCGCAATCGGCGTTGGATTTGAATACGGCTTCACACCGAACTGGTCGTTCGGCGTTGAGTATGATCACTTGTTCATGGGTGACACCAACAATTCGTTCTCGGGCTTGACTCCGGTCGCTGCCACCTTCGTCAACAATCGGATCAGCCAGGACGTCGACATGGTCACCGTTCGCCTCAACTACCGCTTCGGCGGTTATGGCGCGCCGATAGCGGCCCGCTACTGATCTCTCTCCGGCGTACTGGAGCCCCGGCATCTCCATGCCGGGGCTTTTTTACGCCCTGAGTTTTCGCGGGACACGTGAACCTTACCGCAGCCCCAGCAGCGAACGGCGATAGCCGTTGCTACGGGCTTGCTCCCGGCAGACAAAACTCCCGGTGAAGCCGCGGCCATACGGTCGTTGCCGCTTCGAGTAATAGATGCCTTTGCCAAAATCCAGCCAGACGATCACATCCGAGGGGCAATGTCGTTGCGCCTGCGCTTCGTAGCGGAACGTTGTCAGCGGTGTCGCAAACGCGCACGCGACACCGCAGGCAATGATCGAAGCCGTGAACACGCCGATCGCGCAAAGCCGGAAACCTCGCATCGACAAGCTGCCTTGCCTGCCCCGGACTTGATCCGGGGTGGAAACCGGTTCGCGTCAAGAAAACGCGTTAAAGCAAGAATCCAGGAGCCCCGCTCCGATTCGATCGGAACGGAATAGGCTCTAGGCCTGCGTCGAGAAAAAGCGAACCGACTGCTCTCGCAAACTCGCCGCAACATCGGAACTGACTTTTTCTTCGGTGCCGCCGCGGCGCTTCTCTTTCGAGAGGCGGGTCCAGTTCTCCGCCTCGGCCATCCAAAGAATCCGGTTTTCCGGTTCACGCTTCGCGAGCTGCCTGCACAGCATGGCACGCAGGTTGAACTCCAGCTGACCAGCCATTGGCACCCCCCTGCCTGAGGGTTGAATTGGTCTTACAAGCTAACACAAGCGCCCTGGCCGGGACTATTGCCCCAATGGCCAATGTCTCAACACGCGGTTGGGAGGATTTCCTGCCTTGACTGCCCGGAACAACTCCGAAAACCTGTCTTCCTGGGGACTGAGTTCAGTAATCTGCTTCCGTGGGGCCTGCATCGACAGGCCATCTCCGGAAGGAACGACGACTGAAAGTGGTACGTCTATTGCTTAGGAGCAACAGGCGCGCGGGGGATGATACATTATGGTGCGTGTGTTTCTGGATCGGCTCTACCTTTTCTCGGGCTATCTCGCCGGACTCTTTCTCATTGCGATTTTTGTACTGATGCTGCTGCTGTCGGGCGGCCGGCCGCTCGGCATCAATATTCCGGCAGGCGATGATTTCATCTCCTGGTGCATGGCGGCGACGGCCTTCCTCGGACTGGCGCATACGTTCAGGCATGGCGAGATGATCCGCGTCGGCCTGTTGATCGACCGCCTCAGCGACAACGCCCGCCATTATGTCGAGATCGCATCACTCCTGATCGGCGTCGGCTTCATCGGTTTCTTCGCGTGGCATGCCTCGGTCATGACCTGGCAATCGCTCAAGTTTTCAGACATTTCGCAAGGCGTCATCGCAGTCCCGCTGTGGATACCGCAGCTCGGCTACAGTGGCGGCCTCGTGATTCTTTTCATCGCCTTTGTCGACGAACTGGTCCACGTCCTGCGCGGCTTCGCGCCGCGCTACGAGTTGCCAAAGCCGCAGAGCGCCGAGGAAATCGTCGAACGCGCCATGCAGAGCGGGGTCTGACATGGAGCTTCTCTCCATTGCCGCGCTGCTGCTCGGCGTTCTTGCGCTGCTGCTCGGCGCCGGCGTCTGGATCGCGGTCGCCTTGATGGCGACCGGATGGGCCGGCATGCAGTTCGCCGGCGGCGGCATTCCGGCGGGCAGCGTGCTGGCAACGACGGTGTGGGGCAACAGCGCGTCGTGGTCGCTCGCGGCTCTGCCGCTCTTCATCTGGATGGGCGAAATTCTGTTCCGCACGCGGCTGTCGGAAGAAATGTTCCGCGGATTCGCGCCATGGCTGAACTGGCTGCCGGGCCGGCTGATGCACGTCAACGTGCTCGCCTGCGGCGTGTTCGGCTCGGTATCGGGATCGTCAGCTGCGACCTGCGCCACGGTTGCCAAGATCGCCCTGCCGGAATTGAAGAAGCGCGGCTATGACGAGAACCTGAGCCTCGGCTCGCTGGCCGGTGCCGGCACGCTCGGCATCCTCATCCCGCCGTCGATCACCATGGTGGTCTACGCCGTGCAGGCGAACGTCTCCATCATTCAGGTTTTCCTCGCCGGGTTTCTGCCCGGCCTGGTGGTGATGGCGCTCTATTCCGGCTACATAGCGATCTGGTCGCTGGCCAATCCCAACCGCACGCCGCCGGCCGAGCCGGCCATGAGCTTTCGCCGGCGCATCGCAGAATCGCTCAATCTCATTCCCTGCCTGCTCCTGATCGTTTTCGTCTTCCTGTCGCTGCTGATGGGCTGGGCGACGGCAACGGAATGCGCCGCCTGGGGTGTGCTGGGATCGCTCGCGATCGCATGGTGGCAGGGTGCGCTGACATGGGATTCCTTCTGGGCCAGCGTGATGGGCGCGACGCGCGTCAACTGCATGATCCTGCTGATCCTGGCGGGCGCGTCCTACATGGGCACGTCGATGGCCTATACCGGCATCCCGATGGCGCTTGCGAGCTGGGTGAACAGCCTCCAGCTCAGCCCCTATGCACTGATCGCGGCACTGACCGTCATGTACATCGTGCTCGGCGCGGCACTCGACGGCATTTCCATGATCGTACTGACAACTGCCATCGTCATTCCGATGGTGAAGCAGGCCGGCTTCGACCTGATCTGGTTCGGCATCTTCCTGGTGCTGGTGGTGGAAATGGCGGAAGTCTCCCCGCCCGTCGGCTTCAACCTGTTCGTGCTGCAGACCATGAGCGGCAAGGACTCCAACACGGTCGCCAAGGCGGCCCTGCCGTTCTTCTTTTTGCTAGTGCTCGCGGTTGCCATCATCACGGTCTTTCCTGATATCGTGATGGTGCTGCCACGGATGGCGTTTCCTGGATAGAAAGAGGTGTTGTAATGCTAAGGCTTGTTAAGACGTGCGCGATGGCCGCCCTTGTCGCGGCGCTTGCCGCTCCGGCAATGGCGCAGACGAAATGGAATCTTCCGGCGGCCTATCCTGCGGACAATCCGCATTCGGTCAACCTGATCGCGTTTGCCAAGGACGTGACCGACGCCACCGGTGGCAAGCTGCAGATCACCGTGCATCCCGCGGCGTCCCTGTTCAAGGCGCCGGAAATCAAGCGCGCGGTCGCAACCGGGCAGGCGCAAGCGGGAGAGGTCCTGATCTCGCTGCACGAGAACGAGGATCCGATGTTCGGCATCGACGTCGTCCCGTTCCTGGCGACCAGCTATCCGGCGGCCAAGAAGCTGTGGCTGGCGTCGAAGCCTACCGTCGAGAAGAAGCTCGCATCACAGGGCCTGATGCTGCTGTTCGCGGTGCCGTGGGGGCCGCAGGGCATTTACGCCAAGAAGGACATCAATACCCTCGAGGACATGAAGGGGCTGAAGTGGCGCGCCTACAATGTCGGCACCTCGCGCATCGCCGAACTGGTCGGCGCGCAGCCCGTCACCATCCAGGCGGCGGAACTGCCGCAGGCGCTGGCCACCGGCGTCGTGAACGCGTTCATGACCTCGGGCTCGACCGGCTATGACAGCAAGGCCTGGGAAAGCATGACGCACTTCTATGACACGCAAGCCTGGATTCCGAAGAACGTGACCTTCGTGAACAAGGCGGCCTTCGACGCGCTCGACAAGCCGACCCAGGAAGCCATCCTGAAGGCGGCGGCAGTCGCCGAAGAACGCGGCTGGAAACTCGCGGAAGAAAAGGCAAAGTGGTATCTCGAACAGCTTCAGGCCAACAAGATGCAGGTGCTGCCGCCGCCTCCGGCGCTGAAGACCGGCCTCGAGAAAGTCGGGGAGCAGTTGACGGCCGATTGGCTCAAGAAGGCCGGCGCGGATGGCGAAGCCGTGATCGCCAGCTACAAGAAGTAGGACGATCGCTATTCGCTATTTTGCACTGGCGGCGTCCGGCGCTCGATTGCCGGACGCTGCCGGATCGCAAACGGCGCGTGCCGTCACCTCACTCGGACCCAAGGGTCATTTTACTTTTGTTTCTGCCGCGATCAGATCCCTACCCTCTGCGGTTTTGATCAGGAGCTGCACCTGCTCACCGCTGCCGCCGACAGGAAGCGGAGCAGAAATACGGTTTCCGTTTTTCGGGTCGGCATTCACACTGACGTCGAACAATACCGCACCGCCGCGTTTCAGCGTCACGCGAAGCGGCGCGGCCGGTTCAAGGCTGAAGAACTGAAGGTTCACACCGGACGCTCCCGCCGAGAAGTTGATCAGGATGTTCTCGTTCGCATGTGTCACGTTGGTCATGCCGACGGTCGGGCTGTAGGTCTCCGGAATCGACACTTCGCCCCGCGCTGGAAACTCGGCGCGGTGGAAGAACTGGTCCGACACCCCCGCCCATAGTTCGACGTAAGGCTGCGCTTCGTTCGGATCCTTGCGTGCATCGGTTTCGTTCGTGAACGATGGAAATCCCCACGTCCACATCTTCAGGCCGCGCGTGACCCTGTTGTCGGCGATGCGGATGATGCCCTCATCATTGTCATGGTTGATCACGCCCCAGAAATTTCCGCCCTGCATGTCGGG
This sequence comes from Bradyrhizobium sp., assembly GCA_036565985.1. Lineage (GTDB taxonomy): Bacteria > Pseudomonadota > Alphaproteobacteria > Rhizobiales > Xanthobacteraceae > Bradyrhizobium. The sequence goes on along the minus strand of DATCXE010000674.1, from coordinate 2,386 downwards.
CGCCGCGTAGGCAATTCCCATCGTCGGCCAGTTCCTGAAGTAGCGCAGCCTTTCGAAGCGACTCCTTTCCGAACCCAGGCTCTCGTCGCCTTCGGACAGGTTGGCCGACCAGCGGGGCGTGCTGTAGGCCTGGATCGGCGCGATGATTTCGGCTCCGCCAGTCGTCCTGGGGCTTTTCGGGTCTGATCCCGGCGCGAGCGTCGTGCACGTCCAGTACTCGTAGGGAATCGCCGTGTCGCCCGGATTTTTCAGAACCATGCGCGTATCGAGCGCGGCGCGACCGGCTCTCAGCGTTACATGGTAAGTCGCTTCGATGCCCGTCGAACCTCTCCTGAATGCTCTCGGTGCCGCGGAATATGCGAAATCGTCCTTCAGCGACATCGCCACCGTCACTTCGTCCGCACTCTCTTTCACGATCCCAAAATCCCACGGCTTCAGCCACGTCCTGCCGTGCTCGGGATCAGGGAACGTGGGAAAGATGCCACCATACACCATCAGCCAGTCGTAATAGAAATTGCCGGCCTTCATCCCGTAGGGCACGCCGACTTCGGTGCGATAGAGCTGTTCGTGGCCGGTCGGCTTGTAGATGATGGAAAGAATCCGTCCGCCGAATTCGGGAACGAGCGTTACCTTGAGATAACGATTCTCGAGCACATGCGTCCTGAACGTGCGATCGACGATGGTCGTCTTGTCAAGCGACCCGCTGACTAGCCCGTTCTCCGCATCGGTCGCGTACTTGACGGTGCTCCAGGCAATCGTCGATTCGCTGAGTGACACCTTGTCCGGTGCTGGCGGCGCCGCATGCACGGCGAAATTAAACGCGCAGCTTGCCGAAAGTACCGCGACCCAGAAACGGACAGGTGGAGCACGAATTGCCATTTCGTCACTTCCGAATGAGCAGGAGCGACTACTTCAGTACATCGACTTTACGGTGAAATACGGTCAACGTCGCCTGCCCGGATCCCCGTTATCAGACAGAACCTGAGCGGCACCACCGATACCGCGCCGGAAGGCTTCATCAAACGTGACGCCGCGAAGCTGCCACCGGTGCATCTTGCCGCGCCAATCGATCTGCCACTGTGTGGCCCATCCAAGTTCGCGATCGCTCCAGACCAACTGGCCAACCAGAGCGACATCCCCGCCCTGCTTGGCCGCAACTGCCGCGAGGGTCGATGGCGGCACAGCCCTGAGTTCCACGCCGTCGAGGTTCAATTCTGCCAACGCTTGCGCGTCGGGCAGCACGATGCCCATCCCGCGCCTGTCGGCTGCTGCCAGCAGCGCGTCGCGCTGCAGGTCGGAGCGAGTCCCGTCCGCAGTGACGATAAAGTTTTTCGGACCTTGCTTCATCTCGACAAGGACGGCAAGGCGAGGGCGATGTGAAAGCCACGGCTTGAGGCCAAGTGCCTTGAGAACGTCGTCGATCTTGCCTTCCTCAAAATCGACCGTCAGATCGTAGGGGCGGTCGCGGGTGCCCTGCTCGTCCCGCTTTGGTTTACCCGAAAACTGGTCGTGATAGCTGAATGCCTTGACGAGATTCCTGGCATTCGATTTGTACGCTGCCAGTCGACGGTCACCGGCGAGGCTCTCGGCGCCGGATACCTTGATCAGGACGTCTTCCAGACACGAGGCAAAGCCGATGATACGGTTCGCTTCGCCCTCGCCGGTGACGACCGTCTGCGCCCGGTACAGATCGGCGGCCGCTGCAGCCATCGTGCCGACACACCACGCAAGCGCAGATGCGAGGAATATCCTGATAATGGCGTGGGCCGCGACCGGGTATCCCCAAACGCGCCGCCGTCCTGTCGTCTGCATATCAACCACGACGATGCCTCCGCGACGCCCCGCAGATGCTACTTCACTTCCCTCGCTTGCGGCGCATCAGCGCGGCAAAGAGCGCCGTGAGGCCGAACTCCCAGGGCGCGCAATCGCCGCTGTGGCGCATGCGGTTGGTCAACCGGCCGAGCTTTGGCGTCGCGACCGTTACCAGGTCGCCCTCGACATGGGTGAACCCCTGCCCCTTGGCGGCACGATCCTGGATCGGCGCGAACATGGTGCCGAGGAAAAGCACGAAACCGTCAGGATATTGATGGTTCTCGTTGATGGTCTGCCCGACGATATCGGTCGGGTCCCGGCTGATCTGCGTCAGCGAGGATGCCCCGTGCAGCACGAATCCTTCCGGCCCCTTCACTTCCAGCGAAATGTCCATCTTGCGCACGTCGTCGAGCGTGAAGCCCGCGTCGAAGAAGCGCACGAACGGCCCGATGGCGCAGGACGCGTTGTTGTCCTTGGCCTTGGACAACAGCAGCGCCGAGCGGCCCTCGAAGTCGCGCAGGTTGACGTCGTTGCCGAGGCTGGCGCCGACGATGCGGCCGTCGCTCGTCACCAC
>DATCXE010000668.1:0-6423 GCA_036565985.1 Bradyrhizobium sp. | reverse complement strand
TGCGGTCCTGCACATAGAACTTCTTGTCGCCGTCGCGCGACCACGCCAGCGACAGCCGAGTGAGCAGGCCGCACGTCTTCAGCGCATTGAGCTCGTCGGCATAGAAGAAATCGCAATCGCTGCGCTGATGGCCGAAGAACAACCAGTTCCTGCCGGGCGCACCGGTGGCGCGGCGATCGAGCAGGAAGGCACGGAACGGCGCCACGCCCGTGCCGGGCCCGATCATGATGATCGGTGTCCTGGGATCGGCCGGCAACGCGAAGCCATGGGCCTTCTGCACATAGACCTTCAACTGATCGCCGGGATTGATGCGCTCGGCGAGGAAAGTGGATGCCAGCCCCAGGCGCTTGCGCTTGCCGATCACGTAGCGCACGCAATCCACCGTCAGCGACAGTTTTCCGGGCGTCGCATTGTGCGACGACGAGATCGAATAGAGCCGAGGCTGCAGCGGTTCGAGCGCTTCGACAAAGGCCTCCGGGTGCGGCCGAACGCCGGAGAATTTCTGCAGCACCGCCATGACATCGAGCCTAGCCGCATCGCCGTCGGGGTCTTCGCCCTGCGCCAGCGCCCTCGCCTTCTCGCGTTGCGCGCCGCCGGTGATGAAGGAAATCAGTTCGAACAGCGAATCCGGCGCCGGCGACAGCGACACGTCGTCGATCAGCACCTCGCGCAACGTCTTGCCGTTCACCCTGGTGGTGTGGGAGGCGCCGAGCAGCGCGATGATCTGGTCCACGAGACCAAGATCGTTGCGGGCGAAAATGCCGAAGGAATCGCCGACGACATAGTCGAGGCCGCAACCGGAGAGATCGAACTCGATGTGCCAGGTCTCCTTCTCCGAACCCTTCTTGTTAAGGAGGCGTCGCGACAGGAAGGTGGCTGCGATCGGATTGTCGCGCGAGCGCCCGACCTCAGCCACGACTGCTGGCGCGGCTGCGGGCGCCGGTGAGGTCGCCGCGGGCACCTTGTCGATCTCCTCATAGAGCGACTTCAGCATCCGCGCGGTCTCCTTGCCGCCGGGGACGCAGAGGTTGAGACGAGATTCGCTCTTGCTTGCGATCGCTTCCGAATAGTTGTGGCAGTCGTAGCCGCACTGGCCGCAATCCTGCTGCGCCATCGCCGCCATCATGCGCCGCCGTAGCGGACGGCCTTCGGCAAGCTTCATCCGCTCGGCCATCGGCATGGTCTGGTCATGCCACGGCGCTTCGCCGTCATCGCCGTTGCCTTCAGCGCCTTGCATGACGGCCGCGCCCTGCTCCGCCGACAGCGGCGTCGGCGCATCCGACAGCAATCCGGCAAAGAACCCGTTGAGCCAGGAGCGCTGCGCCTCCGAGAACGGCGCGCTCGCGGGAATAATCTCGATCTTCGGCGGCGGCGTGATCTGGTTCATGAGGACACCTGAGCTTCAGCGAGTTTGCGCAGCGTCTCGCCGTCATGGCGGCGCGCAAACGTCAGGAAGGTTTCTTGCGGAGAAGAGCGATGCGCGAGATAGGCTTTCAGCAGCCGCTCGACCGTTTTCGGCGCGTCTTCCGCCTTGAGATCGTGATAGACCTCCTGCCCGACATCGGCATCCGGACCGAAGCCGCCGCCGGTGAAGAGGTGATAGCCCTCGACCGGATCGACGTCCTCGCCGACATCCACCTTCGCCGCGATCAGGCCGATATCGCTGATGTAATGCTGCGCGCAGGAATGGTGGCAGCCGGTGACGTGGATGTTGAGCGGCGTATCGATACTGACGCGCGGCTCGCACCAGTCACCGATCTCGGCGGCGTGGCGCTTGGTATTGGATGCGGCAAACCGGCATCCGGCATTGCCGGTGCAGGCGATCAGCCCGGCGCGGATCTGCGAGGCTTCGACCGCGAGGCCAATCTTTTTGATCGCCGCGATCGCAAGCTCGACATTCTGGTCGACCACACCCGGGATCAGGAGGTTCTGCCAGACGGTCAGCCGGATATCGCCGTCGCCGAGATCCTGCGCGATCCTTGCCAGTCCACGCATCTGATCGCAGGTGACCTTTCCGAGCGGCAGCGATACGCCGATCCAGTTCGATCCCTCCTGCTTCTGCTTGTGCACGCCGATATGCGCCATGCGATCGAATGCCGGCCGCGGCAACAGCGCCTCCGGCGGCACGCGGGTGAAGGGCTTTCCGAGCCGCGCCTCGACCAGTGCGAGAAACCTGTCGTGCCCCATGCTGTCGAGCACGTATTTCAGCCGCGCCTTGTTGCGGTTGGTGCGGTCGCCGAGATCGATGAAGACACGGACGATGGCGTCCGACACCTTCGTCGCATCCGCCGGCCTGACGATGATGTCGCCATATCTGGCAAAATCCCTGTGTCCGGTGATGCCGCCGAGCCCCAGGCGAAACCAGACGCCGGGCTCCGCGCCAAAACCGTCCTTCACGTCGACCGCCGAGAACGCGATATCGTTGGTGTCCTCCAGCACCGCGATCTTGCCGGCGCCGTCAAAGGCGACGTTGAATTTGCGCGGCAGGCCGTACAGCGAACGATCGTTGAGGATGTGGTAGTGCCACTCCCGCGCATATTCGCGGGTGTCCAGCAGTTCCTGCGGATCGATCCCGGCCGTCGGCGTGCCCGTGACGTTGCGGATGTTGTCGGCGCCGGTGCCGCGCGAGCACAGCCCGAGATCCTGGATGCCTTCGATCAGCGCCACCGCGTTCTTCGGCGGAATCTCGCGCACCTGCAGATTGGCGCGCGTGGTGACGTGGCAGAACGGTCCGCACAGTTTTTCAATCAGGTCGGCCAGTCCGGCGAACTGCCAGTGCTTCATGATCCCGTTCGGGATCCGCAGCCGGCACATGTAGGAATCCTGCGCCGGCGCAACGTAAAACAGTCCGTAATAGCGCCAGCGGAAATTATCCGCCGGACTTGGGGCTGCGTTGTCGAGCGCCTGCTGCTTCAGCCGCGGATAGGCATCGAACGGATGCTCCTCGCGCTTGAATTTTTCCTGGTCGGCGAGCTTCTTGCCTGATGCCGTGACCTTGTCCTGCGCCTTGATGTGCGCGGCGTCCGGCCCGGTCGGTTCGGCGTTCGCCTTGCCGGCACCGCCAAGCCCGCGCCCCACCCGGCTGATCTGCAGTCCGGTGGTGAAGCCTTCGAGGTAGCGTTTTTGCTCGTCGGTAAAGTCGACTGTAAGCGGTTCGATCTTCATGGTGCGCGACGAAGCTCCTGCGGCCACGCGAGGTGGCGTCAACGAGGTTGAACCGACCGCCCGGCACCCGGCCTGGCCTCGTGGGCCGAACCTGGATTGAGCGGTCCCGATCAGCTTCGTTGCTGCGGAAATCCATCTTGGACGTAGCCAGCAGACGGCTGCGGCGGCTGGCTGCACTGCAACATACAAGTTGCGTGCCAAACCGGATGCGAAGGAATATCGTGATATTTCAGATGGTTCCGGGCATAGCCTCGAAACTATGAAGCTCGCTTCATAGCTGCCCTTAGGGCATTCGCACAAAAATCAGGCTGACACCGGCGGTGCCCAATATTTCTTCATGGCTTCCAGCGGCCGATCTCGAAGGCGCGAAGGTGGCCGGCAATGTCGCCCGGGTCAAAAGCGGGGCCGGCAAAGGCCCCGATGGCGGTGGAGGCAACTGAGGCCGTGTCCTGACGTCCCATGGCGGCGTCGAAGAGGTCCGGCCGGAAGACCACCATGGCGGTTCGGAGCGCGTCCGGCCGCATCGCCGTCTGCCCCCAGCGCACCATCTGCGCGTAAAGCCAGGCGGCCTGCGCGGGATCGGGCCGGGCCGCGCCCTCGCGCCCGACCAGCAGATAGCGGCCGCTCTCGCGCCGCTGGCCGTCGGGTGAGATCTTCAGCCGGCCATCGAGGGTGCGCTGGATTACCTCGGCGCCGACGCCGATCCGTTCGGGCCGCGACAGGACATGCGCGGTCTCGGCGCGGTTTCCGGGCTCCTCGATGTATTCGGCGGCGTGGGACGCCGCCCGGATCAGGGCCGCCAGCACGTCCGGGTTCTTTTCCGACCAGCTTTGCCTGACAGCCAGAACCTTCTCTGCCGCGCGCACCAGGATATCAGAGACGAAATGCAGGATGTGACCGACGCCGAGATCGACCGCGACAGAATTCCAGGGCGCGCCGACGCAGAATGCATCGACGTGGCCATTGGCGAGACTGTCCACCATGTAGGGCGGCGGCAGCACCACCAGGCGGACGTCCTCGTCGGGGTCGACACCCCCCGCTGCCATCCAGAACCGCAGCTGGTAATTGTGCGTCGAGAACGGGAAGGTCATGCCGAAGGTCAGCGGTTCCGCGCCGCTCTTGCGCCTGTTGGCGACGACGCGCGCAAGCGCCGATGCCGTCGCCATGGGATCTATGGCGTCGCCCTCGATCTCGGCCATGATCGCAGCGTGAAGCGCCGGCGACACCGTGATCGCGTTGCCGTTGAGGCCCAGATTGAATGGCGCCACGATCGGCACCTTGACGTGCCCGAGCCCGAGGCTCGAGGCGATCGCCACCGGCGCCAGCAAATGCGCCGCGTCGAACAGGCCGATATTGAGCTTGTCGCGGACATTGGACCACGACACTTCCCGCACCAGCGTGACGTCGAGCCCTTCGGCCGCCGTAAAGCCCTTGTCGACGGCGATGATCAACGCGGCGGCGTCGATCAGCGGAATGAAGCCGATATGCAGCGGTGTCGTCATTTCAACAGCTCCGATGCAGTCAGGATCGATTGAGCGATCTCGCCGATCTTCTTTTTCTCGCGCATCGCCGTGGAGCGCATCAGCACATAGGCCTCGTCCTCGGTGAGGCCCTTCACCTTCATCAGGATCCCCTTCGCCCGGTCGATCACCTTGCGCTCCTCGAGCGCGGATTTGGTACGATCGAGTTCATCCTGCAGCTTCGAGAAGGCGTTGAAGCGGGAGATGCAGAGGTCGAGGATCGGCTTGATCCGCTCCTTTTTCAGGCCGTCAACGATATAGGCGGAAACGCCGGCATCGACGGAGGCCTGGATCGAGGCCGCATCGCTCTGGTCGACGAACATGGCGATCGGCCGCCGCACCGCGCGGCTGACCTGGAACATCTGTTCCAGCACGTCGCGGCTGGGGTTTTCGAGATCGATCAGGATGACATCGGGATCCAGCGCGTAGATCCGCGCCAAAAGGCTCTGCATTTCACTGATATGCACGACGCCGGTAAAGCCTGCCTCCCGCAGGCCCTCTTCCAGGATGGCGGCCCGTATCGGGCTTTCGTCGACAATGACGATTTTCGGCGACGACTCGGCGCTCATTGCTCAACTCTTGACCCGGTAAGGCATGCATAGCACGGAAGAACGCCGCACAAAGCCTTGTAATTATGAGCAATTGGGACTAGCTCGTGCCGATCAATCAGGCAGATTTCGACATGCAACAGGCCACCGCGCCCAAAGTCAGCTTTGTTTCGCTTGGGTGCCCCAAGGCGCTGGTGGATTCCGAGCGCATCATCACGCGGCTGCGCGCCGAGGGCTATGAGCTCGCGCGCAAGCATGACGGCGCCGATATCGTCATTGTCAACACCTGCGGCTTCCTCGACAGCGCCAAGCAGGAATCGCTCGGCGCCATCGGCGACGCCATGGCCGAGAACGGCAAGGTGATCGTCACCGGCTGCATGGGCGCCGAGCCCGAGCAGATCGAGGCGGCCTATCCCGGCGTGCTGTCGATCACGGGTCCGCAGCAGTACGAGAGCGTGCTGGAGGCCGTGCACCGCGCGCTGCCCCCGATCCACAATCCGCACCTCGATCTCGTGCCGCCGCAGGGCGTCAAGCTGACGCCGCGGCACTATGCGTATCTGAAGATTTCCGAAGGCTGCAACAACCGCTGCAGCTTCTGCATCATTCCGAAGCTGCGCGGCGACCTGGTCTCGCGCCCGGCCAATGACGTGTTGCGCGAGGCGGAAAAGCTCGTCGCTGCCGGCGTCAAGGAATTGCTTGTTATTTCGCAGGACACGTCGGCCTACGGCGTCGATATCAAATATGCCGACAGCCCGTGGAAGGATCGCCAGGTCCGCGCCAAGTTTTTCGACCTCGCGAAAGAACTCGGCGACCTCGGCGCGTGGGTTCGTCTGCAATATGTCTACCCCTACCCGCATGTCGACGAAGTCATCGGCCTGATGACCGAGGGCAAGGTTTTGCCCTATCTCGACATCCCCTTTCAGCACGCAAGCCCGGACGTGCTGAAAGCGATGAAGCGCCCCGCCGCGCAGGAAAAGACGCTGGCGCGGATCAAGAAGTGGCGCGAGGAATGTCCCGACCTGACGCTGCGCTCGACCTTCATCGTCGGCTTCCCCGGGGAGACCGATTCCGATTTTGCCTATCTGCTCGACTGGCTGGAAGAAGCCGAGATCGATCGCGCCGGCTGCTTCAAATACGAACCGGTGGCGGGCGCGACCTCGAATGCGCTCGGCAATCACGTTCCCGCAGAA